>JAYEOP010000558.1 GCA_034723125.1 Bacteroidota bacterium
TGAAATTAAAGATGCTGCAATGGTTTGATAAGTATCTTAAACCCGAAAATTGCGATAGAAAATAATAAAAAAAATAGAGCTTAATATACTAATAATTGCCAAATTTTTTCATATTTTCACAGTTACGGATTTCTTTTTACTATTTAGCGATTAAAATTTTTCAAAAGAAAGCTAAAATAAATGACATTTTATTTAAAATAGAGATACCACTCCCTTGAATAATAGAAAAAGAATAATTTATTTATTTTATGCTAATTGTAATTCGATTGACTTCATTTTTTCTCTGTAAATAAAGTCTCTTGGTAATTTTAAAATAAACTGTCTTGATCTTTTAATTAGTTTAGCAGGAATTAAAAGAAATCTTTCTCTAAAAGTTCTAATAGTAGTTTTTAATTCAGATTTACCAATGAATATATTCTTAAACCACACCAGCATGTTATAACAAAGAATCGTAAATTGAAATATAGCTTGATTTGCCCAGAAAGAATCAGTATTAAGTTTGCCGATGTTTAAATCATATTTTTGTTCTTTGATATAATTTTCAGCATTACCTCTTTTACGGTAAAAGTAAACAAGTTTCTTCGGATCATAATTTATATTAGTAACTAATATCTGATATTCATATCTTTCATTTCCGAACATATCTAACTGGGGATCAATATCTTTTTTTGGAGTTCTTACTACTATGAATTTTCTCTTAATATCCCATTTCTTCAATCTGTAATGAAAGAATGCAATTTCACTTTTACCTTCAAAGGGTTTATACGCAATATCTTTGATGCTAATTACTTTATTTAAAATGGTTGGATAGTTTTTAACAGCAATAATATATTTGAATTTCATCTTTTCCAAGAATTGAAGTATCTCTTGTGAAAAGAATCCACAATCTGCTCTGAAGGTTATATCATAGATTCCATAAGGAATCATTGTCATAAGTTCTTTGATAAACTCGACTGCACCATTTGAGCAATAGCTGTCACCCGGCTTTAAAACACCATGAAGGAGTTCTTTGGTCTCATAAACAAAAGCTAATATCGGATGATAACTTCTGTTTCCTCTCTTAACATCATTGTATCCTTTTTCTGCTCCTTCTTGGTAACCACAAAGGTTTAATACCGTTGTGTCTATATCAATGGTCATTCGCTTTAAGTTAAATGCCATTTTGTGAAACTTTTTAAATAGTTCTCTTTTTACATCTACTATCTGTTGGCAGTGCTTATAACTGAATTTCTTTAAAAATTTTGATATATTACTGGCATGTGGAAATTTTTCTAAACCTAAAAGATTTAAAATAAATTTATCTTTATTTAGAAAAGATACCTGATTCATATTCTTGAAACCAAATATTAACATAGTCATAAAAATCTTTATGTAATCAAGTTTTCCATAAATCCTTTTCTTCTTTTTAACACTTATGAATTTATCAAGTTTTTTAAATATATTTGATTTAATAAAAAAATTAAAAATGTTGCAATATCCACCAAAAATTGTTAAATTATCTGCTGTAAATTCAGTTTTTATTTTCACTTTTTTGGTGCCTCCATTTTTGTTATGTTTTGTTTTAGTAAGCTTTATATAATATAACAAATTAGAGGCACTTTTTTTATAAGTTTTTTAGTTCTATCGCAATTTTCGG
>JAYEOP010000559.1 GCA_034723125.1 Bacteroidota bacterium
GATTCTTAGTGTCTTAGAATATTCGTGGCTAATTATCAATATCTTGCCACAAAGACACCAAGGCACAAAGTTGCACTAAGAAAAAATACATAATATAACAGTCAGATAATAAATATGTTAGCACACAAAATTATTATGCGAAACTTGAGATACTTATTACAATTAAGGGGGCTAAGTTCTATTTATCTCAGCAAATAATGTCGTGCCGATGGCACTTTTGTTTATTTTATCACAGAAGTTACCATAATATCGCTCCTCTGGAGCTTTTTTCAGTACCGTAGGTACGATATTATGGTAAAAATAAACAAAGAAAAGAAGTGCCGTAGGTACGATATTATCACATTAAAATAAAAATGTAATCATTAGAACTTAGCCGAAAATAGTTACAGCACTAACTTCTCAATTATCAATTATCTTTTCCAAAATTTGTACTGCATTAGTGGCTGCTCCTTTTCTCAGATTATCAGAAACTATCCATAAATTTACCGCATTTTTCTTTGAGAAGTCTTTTCGTATCCGCCCAACAAAAACATCATCTTTACCCTCGGCATTTACAGGCATAGGATAAATATTTTCAAATGGCTCATCTTCAACTTTGATTCCTTTTGTATTTTCAAGTATTTGTTTTAGCTCCTTTAAATCAATTTTATTTTTAAACTCAATATTCACACTTTCGGAATGCCCGCCTAAAACCGGAATACGCACAACCGTTGAAGTAATTTTTAGACTATTTATATTCAATATTTTTCTACTTTCCTCTACCAATTTCATTTCCTCAGTTGTATATCCGTTTTCATTAAAATCACCACCATGAGGAATACAGTTTAAATCAATAGGATGAGGATAAAACATTTTTGCTTTCTCGTTTTTTCTTTCTGTCATCAACTGCTCAACCGCCTTTTTGCCCGAGCCTGTTACCGATTGATAAGTAGAAACAACAACTCTCTCTAAAGAATATTTTTTATGCAATGGATACAAAACCGCAACAAGTTGAATTGTTGAGCAATTAGGATTAGCAATTATTTTGTCTTCACTTGTTAAAGCATCTCCATTTATTTCAGGAACAACAAGTTTTATTTTCTCATTCATCCTCCAAGCAGAAGAATTATCAATTACTACTGTTCCTTTTTTCGCAAACTTTGGTGCCCATTCCTTAGAAACAGTCCCTCCTGCTGAAAAAATTGCATAATCAACATTTTTATTTAAAACATCTTCAATACTTTGAACCTCTATCTTTTCTCCTTTGAATTCGATTATTTTGCCCACTGAATGTGAGGACGCACATAAAAACAATTCATCAACTTTAATGTTACGCTCTTCAATTACTTTGAGCATCTTTCTTCCAACCATTCCTGTTGCTCCAACTATTGCTAATTTCATAAATCTCAAATTTTTAGCAAAAATACATAAATCCTAAAAAATGAACAACGAATGCTAATTTTATATTTTCCTATTTTTTCCCTCAGACAAATTTTTAAAACATCTCATCTATTTCTTTGTGGATTTTTTATTAGTTTTGAAGTATGAAAAAAATATAAATTTAAAATGACTAAGAAAATTTAACACTTTTTAAAAAAAATAATTTATGAACCAGAAAACATCAGCAAAGAAATACTTGCAAACAAGATCACACAAATTACCTTATCACGAATGTTTTATTAATAGCGATTGGCAAGAAAAAGGAATGGCAACAATAATGATAAGTAAAAAACAACCAAGTGGGAATTATATTTTTGCATTATACCTCATTGATATATTTTGCTTAGGTTTAAAAAATACGTTTTTCGATTTTAATAAAAAAGAAATGGAGTATGAGGATATTAAAGATAATATACTAGACCATGAAGACATGATTGATATTGAAGTAGATGAAGCTCATAATATAATTTATGGAGCAATTGATTATGCAGAAGATTTGGGTTTTTATCCCCATAAAGATTTTAAAACTACCGAATACTTACTAAATTCTGATTACATTGATAAACGCATTGATGAAATTGAATTTGGTAAAGATGGAAAACCACTATTTATTCAAGGAATTGATGATAATGTACATAAAATATTAAATACATTAAATAAAAACGTAGGCAAAGGAAACTATGACTTTTTTGCTATGGATTAGAGCAAAAAATATACTCATAAAAGAATACCCTCTATCTGAAAAACATATCAAAAAACAAAATGACAAAGAATATATTTTTAAAGGACGGATTTGTAGCTAATGGTATAAAACACTTTGTACTCGGACTTTGTGAAAATGTTGAAATAATTAAACCAACAACTTTGGTAAAACATGTAAAAGCTAAAATTAAATATTTTTAAAAATAATATTACCAAATGATGGAAGTTGACATTTTTATCAATTAATTTTGAGCTTAAATTTTTAAATAGAATATGAGAATAAAAATAACTTTTCAACTATCAGGCAAAAAACAAGTTTTACCATTAAACTATCAATACCCTATAAGTGCATGGATTTACAAAGTTTTTGCACAAGCAGATAAAGAATTTGCATCAAAACTACATGAAGCAGGATACAAATTAGAAAACGGAAAAACATTTAAGTTGTTTACATTCTCACAATTAAAATTCCCGAAACATACATGGAAAATAATTCCTAAAAGCGACCGCATAGAAATTTGGTCACGAAAAGTTTTTTTAACAATAGCCTTTCAATTGCCCGAACAAATGGAAAATTTTGTAATGGGATTGTTTCAAAATCAAAAGGCAAGTATTGGAGATAAAATTTCACAAATTGATATGAAGGTGGAAACCATTGAAGTATTGAAAAACGAAATACCAAACACAGCAACTGTAAAAATCAAACCACTCTCCCCTATCACATTAGGATTATTTGAAGAAAATAAAAAATACGAAACATACATCCTGCCTACACATCCGAAATACAAAGAGCTTTTTCTAAAAAACCTGATAGACAAATACGAAGCAAGCGGAAAAAACAGACTCTATTTGGACGATTTGGATTTTAATGTAGTAAAACTTTATACAAAAACCTCAATGCAAAAAATAAAAGCAAATACAAAAGCAGAAACTAAGGTACGTGCTTATTGGTTCGACTTTGAACTAACAGCTCCAAAAGAATTAATTGAGCTTGGGTTGAATGCAGGATTTGGGAGTATGAATTCGATGGGATTTGGAATGTGTGAGTTGGTTAGACAGGATTAACAATTTTTTTGAGACAGGATTAACAGGATTAACAGGCTTTTTTTAGACAGGATTAACAGGCTTTTTTTAGACAGGATTTACAGGATTTACAGGATTTGATAAAATAAATTTAGCAGAAGAATAAAAAGAACACAAAAAAATAATTTTATATATTAACAAAAAAACATTGAAACTATGGCAAAAAAAATTAACAAAGCAAGTACAAAAAAAGATTTATTGGAAGCTTATAACGAATTACAAGATAAGCTTAACGAAGAATCAAAAGAAGATGTTCAAAAAACTAAAGAACAATCGCAAAAAGCAGAAACTATAAAAACAGCATCGTCTTTATCTCCTGAGAAAATTATTAAAGGCACAGCAAATTTAAAATCAACACTAAACGGCACTTTAGATAATCTTGAGGAAACTCTTACAGAGGAATACAAAAAACTAAGCAATTTGCAAACAGCAATTGACTTTGAAAAAAATAATCTCGAAGAACTTTACGAAATTAAAATTAGTGCCAATTCATTAATAGCATTAGCACAAACTCATCAAGAGAAAATTGAAACTTTTGAAAAAGAATCTCTTGAAACTGAAAATAATTTTAACGCTGAAATAAAAAATAAAAGAGAACAATGGGAAAAAGAAATTAAAAAAACAGAAAACGAAATAAAAGAAAAGAAAGCAGAAAACGAAAAACAAAGAAAAAGAGAAGATGAAGAATACAAATATGAATTAGCCCTGAAAAGGAAAAAAGAAGAAAATACTTATCAAGAAAAGAAAGCTGTGGCAGAAAAACAAATGATTGAAAAACAAACAGAATTTGATAAAGCTATTGCAGAACGTGAATCTAATGTTGCTAAATCGGAAAACGAGCTTGAAGATTTAAGAAAGCAAGTTGACAATTTTCCGTCAGAACTCGAAAAATCTGTGAAAGATACCGAAAAAGCACTTTCTGAAAAACTAAAATCACAGTATGATTTTGAAAAACAACTTGCACAAAAACACGTTGAAGGCGAACTTAATTTAAAAAACCAAACAATAAGCTCACTTCAAGCAAGAATAAAAGAATTAGAAAACAATGTTAAAGAACTAAACACCAAAACTGTAAACGCTGAAACAAGTGTTAAAGATATTGCTATTAAAGCAATTGAAGGTGCTTCGAAACTTAGCATAATTGAAGGTGCAAAAAGAAAAGAGGATAAAGAATAAATTGTATTATGAGTAAAAAAAATATTTTAGAACAATTATCTCCAAGCGATGCATTTGCTGTTTTAAAGCAACTTGCTAAAGAGGATAAAAGCATTCGTGTAAAAATTGAACAACTTGCAAAAGAATATTTGAGCGAAATTGATTTAGATAGTATTGCTGAAGAAGTTTATTCTGAATTGGATAGTCTTTATGTTGAAGACCTTTGGGATAGTTCTGGAAGTACGAGTAATGGTTATATTGAACCACATGAAAGAGCTTTTGAAATGGTAGAAGAAACCATTGAGCCATTTATTGATGAAATGAAAAAATACCGGATATTATCAATGTTTCAAGAAGAAAAAATCTGTTGTATGGGAATACTTAAAGGTCTTTACCGCTTTGAAAAAGAAGCAACATCAGAGTTTAGCGACTGGGCAACAGATGCTCCGGGCGAAAGTTTTTCTTATGCTTTAAGTGAATGGAAAGAAAACAAACAGAATGCCGAAGATTTAAAAGAGATGGAAGAATTTGTTAAGGAAAATTTTGAGAAGTGGGCGTGATATAGACAGGATTAACATGATTTACATTTATAGGTTTTCTTAGACAGGATTAACAGGCTTCTTTGAGACAAGATTAACAGGATTTACAGGATTTGATAAGAATATTTTTAGCAATGGATGATGAAATTAAAACGATTTACTAAATATTAAAAATAGAAAAAATGAAGATTGGAGAATTAAGAACAACAGTAAAAAAACACTCTAAAAAAGAACTGGAATATATTATTGCAGAGCTTTATAAATTGGTGCCAAAAAACAAGAAAGAAATTTACCAGATAGACGACCTAATTGAAAAGCCTGTTAAAACAACTAAGGTGGTTAAGCAAAAGAAAATAAGACAAATTGAAGATATTGCAGAAGATGTGGATATCTTTCATGATAATGCGATAGAACAGAATTATTTGATACCAAATACCATTATTTCCAAAAAGGAACGTCCAAAATGGCGTTTTGTGGTAAAACGCTTGTATAAAGAGATAATTGAAGCTGAAAAAAATGGAAATTCTCCATTACGTTGTGGGCAGGAGTTACAGATTTTATACGAAACGCTTACTTATGCTTGTGGTTATCAGATTTTTTCAACTTACGATTCTTTTGAATCTGTGGGGATAGAGCAAGCTGATTTTTTTGAACAAACAATTAGAATCTATCGACATAGTATGTCTATTGAAGATTTTATTACAAAAGGTATTAATTTAGTTATTGACAATGAACTAAACAGATACACAGTATATAGTGAACTTATGGAGATATTTATTAGCTATTGTCAAACACCTGATATGAAAGAGTTGGCTGTTAAAGAGCTAAAAAGACTGTGGGAAAAGAAAAATAAAGAAGTTGTAAGAGGTAGTTCGTGGAGTACTAATTTATACGACAAAGAAAGAAAACTAAATAACTATACCGAATTTGCTTTTAGATATTATGCCCATTTATTTGATTTTGAGAATGCAATTAAAATTTACAAAACAAAATACATTGAAAAAGACAAGGAAGTAAAACTTTATATTTTAATCAGATTGTTGTTTAAATTTAAGGAAAAGGATTTAATCCATAATGAATTAAAAGTAGCAAGAGATATAAAGCAACGAGATTCTTTGCAAAAAATGTTAAGTTTTATAGAAAAGAATGATAGCTTGCCAAAGTATATTGGTTAGGAATTATAAAATATTGATATGGGATTAAACAAGAATTACCGGATTGGCATAAACAATAATTGCATAAAAATAAATAAATGAAAACATGTGGATAAAAAGCAATCCTAAACCGAAAAAACTTGATAATTTTCAAAAGGCAAAGATATCAAGTGAAGTAGAAAGATTTATAAAGAAATCTAATAAATTGTCGAAAAGTGTAAACCGAATAGAAGTAAAAGCAGGAAGAGTTTATCTCTATCATCTTGTAGAACAATTTGGGTGGGACGACCCTGAGTCAAAATTCATTAAACCCCTGATTGACGGGAAATATGCAGAATTTCCTTATGCTCGTATTACGATTTACGACAGTGAATGTTCACTCGACTGGCAACGGCATAACGAAAAGTGGGCTATAATTTTCACAGGTTCACTACAGGAGTGCCTACAATTTATGGACGAAAATGGTGGATGGTTTGAATAGGAATAAAGTTAATCTTAAATATTGTAATTATGGATTTTAAAGAAATATTCAACAAAGTATCAGAAAAAGAAAAAACTGACTACTTGTTTCAACTTTTAAACAAGGATGATAAATTGAAAAAGAATTTTATTAATAGCATTTCCATTAACTCTGACACAACTAGCAGTAAGACAATCGAAAATCATGAATTTGCTGAGTTAGTAAAAGATTCTTTTGATGAATACATTTCGGATATGGAAAGTTTAAACATGGAAGATACCGATTGGGAAAATTATGTTGCTCCGCATAGTGGATACATTCCTGAATGGGAAGCTGTTCAATATATGGCCGAACAGGAAGCAGATGAATTGTTTGATGGATTAAAAGAATATTTTATTTCTTTACTCTTTAAAAACAAATTAGAAAGTCTGTTAGCCGAATTATTAGCATTCCATTTCGCTTCGAAAGAAGCAGATATAAACGACCCTTATTGTAATTTAGGCGATCCGGCAAACGACTATTTCGTTGAAATGCAAAAAAGTTTTGTTGATTATGCCATTGAAAAAATTTCAATAGCATCAATAAAAGATTCAATATTGATAAACTCGATTAAATTATTTTTCAAGTATTTTGAAACAGAGAAAAAAGATTCAATTGAAGATATTAAAACCTTTGAAGGTTTATTGCTTGCGTTGCTTAATTCTATTGATAACAAAGAAAACATAAAGCAGCTAAGTAATATTACCAAAATTAATAAAAAGTATTTTCCCCGGTATTCATTGCGACTTGAAAAAAGGCTTGGAAACAAAATCAGTTGGCTCGAACATGCAAAGCGGTTTTATTTGCTCGACGAAAAAGTAGGCAACGAATTCTTAGAACATTATTACAAAGAAGATATCGGGAAATATGTATCAACCGCAAAAGAACTTTTTCATAAAGACAAACG
>JAYEOP010000560.1 GCA_034723125.1 Bacteroidota bacterium
AATAATTTAAATTGCTTAATTACATTTATTTCTGTTTTTGTAACTACTCTTTTCTTATTGCCTCTAAAATACGAAGGCACAAAGTTACACAAAGATTTATTTACTTGCCACTAAGACACAAAGACACTAAGTATCACAAAGATTTAATTTTTTGTGTTTCTTTATCAAAGCTTTTGTTTAAGGAAATTAAAAATTATTAACTTGCACCCAAAAATTAGACAGTTATTTGATAGTAAAATAGTGATTTTAATTAAAAAATTAAAAAATTAAAAATGGTTTATATTCCAAATACAGAAAAAGATAGAGCCGAGATGTTAGAAAGCATCGGTGTAAAAAATTTTGAAGAACTGATTTCAAATATACCTCCTTCATTAAGGGTAAAGGGAACTATGGATTTGCCTCCTGCACTTTCTGAGTTTGAGGTTACAAAGCATCTTAAAGAGATTAGCAAAAAGAATAAAAGCACAAGTGATAATGTTTGTTTTTTAGGCGGAGGAGCTTATGATCATATTATTCCTTCTTTGGTTGATAATGTTATTTCGCGTCCTGAATTTTATACTGCCTATACTCCTTATCAAGCTGAATTATCACAAGGAACTTTGCAGGCAATGTATGAGTATCAAAGTTGTGTGAGTTTGTTGTCAGGAATGGATATTACAAATTCATCAATGTATGATGGCGGAAGTGCTGTTGCGGAGGCTGTTACTATGGCAATGAGTGTTAGCCGAAAGAAAAAAATCCTTATTGCTGATACTTTAAATCCTGCATATCAGGAAGTTGTTCGCACTTACACTCAGGGAATCGATATAGAATTGATTTATATCAAAGAAAAAGAAGGTACTATTGATGTTGAAGATTTAAAATCAAAAGTAGGAGATGATGTAGCTGCTGTTGTTGTTCAGCACCCTAACTTTTTTGGTAATCTTGAAGAAGTTGATGAAATTAATAAAATTGTTAAAGAATATAAAAAGCTTCAATTTATTGTATCTTATTATCCCATAAGTGTTGGTTTGTTAAAATCACCAGCAGACTACGGAGCCGATATTGCTGTAGCAGAAGGTCAGTCTTTAGGAATTCCTTTAAGTTTTGGCGGACCTTATATAGGGTTGTTTTCCTCAACAAACAAAAATGTTAGAAAAATGCCGGGAAGAATGTCAGGGAAAACTCATGATTCTAAAGGAAAAGAAGGTTATGTTTTAACACTTCAAACAAGAGAACAGCACATTAAAAGAGAAAAAGCAAGTTCAAATATTTGTACAAATGAAGGACTTATGACCATTGCTGTATTAACTTATTTATCCTATCTTGGAAAAGAAGGAATTGCTGAGGTTGCAAAACAAACATTCAACAAGGCTCATTACCTTGCCGACAAAATTAATTCATTAGAGAATTTTAATTTAAAATACAATAAAGAATTTTTCAATGAGTTTGTAATTGAAACGAAAAAGGATATTTCTGAAGTGATAAAGAAACTTTCTGAAAATAATATTATTGGTGGATTGAATTTAAAAGACTTTGGCTCCGAAGGATTGATGATTGCAGTTACAGAAAAGAGAACAAGAGAAGAATTAGATGAATTTGTTGATGTTTTAAAGACAATTTAATTATTTAAAAATTAGCATTTTAATAAG
>JAYEOP010000561.1:0-1333 GCA_034723125.1 Bacteroidota bacterium
AATAATTCCACTCGAATACGATATTCCATACTTTCTCTCCAATTTCCATTGATAATTGATAAACCTGTAATTCCTCTAATTTCATTTTACATTTTTTTAAATTAACACTATTTAATAACAACCCAAAACCAGTTCTCAGTCCACAGTCTTCAGTCGGTAGCCAAGAGCTAAAAACTAAAAGCTAAAAACCAAAAACCAAAAACCAAAACCCAAAATCCAAAATCCACACTACCCAATAACCACCAAATGACAAATAATGACCACTTAATGACAACTTAATGACCACTTAATGACAATTAATGACAACTAAACTACCACCTCCTAACAACCCAAAACCAGTTCTCAGTCCACAGTCCACAGTCGGTAGCCAAGAGCTAAAAACTAAAAGCCAAAATCCAAAAACCAAACTACCCAATAACCACTCAATAACAATTAATGACAAATAATGACAACTTAATGACAATTTAATGACCACCTCCTAACAACCCAAAACCAGTTCTCAGTCCACAGCTAAAAACTAAAAACTAAAAGCCAAAAACTTCACTACCCAATAACCACCAAATGACAAATAATGACAACTTAATGACCACTTAATGACAACTTAATGACCACCAAATGACCACCAAATAACCACCCAATGACAACCCAATGACAACTTAATGACCACCCAATGACAATTAATGACAACTTAATGACCAACCTCCTAACAACCCAAAACCAGTTCGCAGTCCACAGTCCACAGTCGGCAACCAACAGCTAAAAGCCAACAACTCATAATTGATAATTTGTATTCAATAACTTTCAACATTCAACATTCAACATTCAACTTTCAACTTTCAACTAATCCCTAGCCTCTCTTCCAACTCCTTCACTCTGTCTTTAAGTTCTTTTATTCTTACTTCTCTTCCTTCAAATAATTTATTATATTTTTTTAATTTTTTATTTTTTTCTTCCAGTTCTTTTGTTCTTTCTTCAACAAGTTCTTCGAGGTGTCCACGGTGTTTTTTAATTTCTGCTTCTGCCTGTTTTTGCTCAGTAATATCTATAATTATCCCTCTTATACCAATAGGTTTAATATCCTTAATAATTTGAGTTGAATATATTTGTACAGGAAATGTATTGCCATCTTTTTTCAAAGCAACAGATTCTTTGTTCATACTATTTTTTCCATGCAATATATTTTGGAAATTTACTTTAGCTTTATCCCGATATTCGGGGCTTATTACCTGCATTACATTAAGTCCTTTATCAAGCTCAGCTTGAGAATATCCATAAAGTTCAAGTGCCGATTCGTTTACGAATGTAAGATTTCCGTTGACATCTGATTCATAAA
>JAYEOP010000561.1:1433-7431 GCA_034723125.1 Bacteroidota bacterium
CCTTCCCATTTTCCTTTAGATAATATTGTTGGAATAACTTCTTCTTTTAATTGTTTTATACCTTTTTCATTAGTGAACATAAATACCGGTTTCCCGATTATTGAGCTGTCATCTTTAAAACCACCAAGTGAAAGAAGTCCCCGGTTTACATATTCTATTTTTCCCTCTATATCTGATATCACAATTGCGTCAGGAGTTGTTTCTGCTACTTTGGATAATTTTCGGATTTCTTCTTCAGCTTTTTTGCGATCGGTGATATCCCGCCAGATAGTGTATAAGATTTGATTTTTTTCATCAGTAGAAATGGCGGTCAACATAACCTCAACAGGAAAAACTACTTCATTCGATTTCTTATGATTCCATTCGAAGCGGTGACTGCCGTTTTTTAAAGCTACTTCCATCATTTCATTTGCTTTTGTAAATGACAATTTTCCATCCGCTTGCTTTTCAGGTGATATTTCAGAAGGGTGCGTATTTAAAAACTCATCTTTGTTATTATAACCAAGCATATTAATTGTAGCTTGATTACAATCTGCAAATTTCCCATTATGAATAATTAACATAGCATCTTTTGATTTTTTAAATAAATCTCTGTGTTTTTTTTCCGATTGTTTTAATGTATCTTCTACATTTTTGCGATCAGTAATATCATGACCCAAAACAATAAGTCCTTTTCGCTTACCATCAGGATAAAATACAGGTACTTTTGATACATCAAAAACCCGAATTAAACCATCGGGATCAGTAACCGTCTCTTCGGTGTGAATAATGGCACCCTTATTCCATGCTTTTGCATCGGTTTCACTACAAGTAATAAATGCACCTCGAAGATTACTGTTTAGTTTAGCCAATTCTGAATCTTTCTTTCCCCTATAGTCTATGTTACTGAGTTGAAAAATCCGAATGCTTGCATCATTAGCTTTAAGCCAACGTCCGTTCCCATCCTTAAAGCAAACAAAATCAGGCATAGCATCAATCAAAGTTTGCAATTGGTTCTCACTTTCCTGTAGTGCTTTCTCTGTTTGTTTGCGCTCTGTGATATTTCTGGTAACAAACAAAAGTTGATCTCCTAAAATGTTTGCAGTACTTTGAACATATATCCATTTTCCTGACTTATTTTTGATGCGTAATTCAATTGTTTCGTTAAAAGTTGATTCTTTTCCGGTGATAAGATTTTTTAATTTGTAAGCAATAAATTTCTTTAGCAAAGGAAATAACACTTTTTTATCTTCGGGATGAATAATATCAAAACAGGACTTTCCTAACAGTTCTTCCGGCTCATAACCGGCTAATACTTTAACTGAAGAACTTACATAAGTATAAGATGATTTTAGATCAAATGTTTGCAATGTTATAACATCACTTGTATTTTCTGCAATTAATCGAAATTTTTCTTCTGATTTTTCCAAATTCTTAACTTTTTCTTGCAGCACTTCAATTTCTTTGTTCAATTCATCTTTTAATTTATTTTCTTGATTTTTCATTTCTTTTGTTTTTTTCTTCGTATCATTTACTCGCTTTGCTCGTGTCATTTATTGTCATTTGCCCTTAGGACGTAATTTCTTTAGTTCTCAGTCCTCAGTCTTCAGTCCACAGTCGGCAGTTAGTAGTAATTAGGATTAACTTTAAAACTAAAAACTAAAAGCTAAAAGTTAAAAGCCAACAACTCATAATTTGTAACCAGTAATTTTTCATTTTTCACTTTTAATTCACAACTCATAATTCATAATGTTATTTTTTACTGCTTTAATAGTTGTTAGTTTATCTTTATTGTCGTGGATTGTTAATATTTTTTTTAATAGTTTCTATCAATGATTTTTTATTAAAAGGTTTTTTTATATAAGCATCACATCCTGCATTTGTTATCGTATCAATATCTAATTTATTTGTAAAAGCTGTTATTGCAATAATATTTATGTGAGCTTTGATTTTTTTTATCTGTTTAGTAGCTTCAATTCCGTTCAACATTGGCATTTTTATATCCATAAGTATAAGGTCATAGTCATTTTCTTTTGTTAATTGAACTGCCTCTATTCCATTTACTGCCCAAGTGCTTTTAGCTCCTTCTACACTTAAAATTGTTTTTAACAATATGTAGTTAGTTTCTTCATCTTCTGCAATAAGTATTTTTTTGTTTGTTAGAGAAATATTGCTAATATCAATTTTTTTGCTTTTAGCTTCTTTTGGTTTTTCTATAGTTTTATCGAAAGGAATTGAAATAAAAAATGTACTTCCTTTTTTCTTTTCAGAAATAAGCCAAATTTCTCCTTTTAATAATTGAGTAATGTCTTTTGCTAAAGTAAGACCAATTCCTACTCCTTCATATCTGCGAGTATCCGTATCTTCAATTTGCCTGAAA
Source organism: Bacteroidota bacterium (assembly GCA_034723125.1). Lineage (NCBI taxonomy): Bacteria > Pseudomonadati > Bacteroidota > Bacteroidota bacterium. Next base: position 3,793 of record JAYEOP010000561.1, read on the forward strand.
TATTCAAAAATAAGATTATGTTTTTCTTTGGGGATTCCTATTCCTGTGTCTTTTACGAAAATTACTAATTCATTATTATTTTTAATATTAAATCCATATTCAATTATTCCTTCTTCTGTAAACTTGATAGCATTCTGTATTAAAAGGATAATTGCTTTGCTCAATTTTTCAAAATCGCTTTTAATTTTTATTTTACTTGAGTTAGGTTTATAAATTAATTTAAGATGTTCTTTTTTTGCTTTCTTTTGTTCTGCTTTAATGATTGCTTCAATATTATTAAAAATATCATATATAAAAAAAGTAGTTGTTTGTATTTTTTCTTCACCGCTTTCAATCATTGATGTTTCAAAAATATTTTCAACAATATTTAGAAGATTATTTCCACTAGTGTTTATCATTTCGGTAAATTCGTTTATTGTTTCGCCAGGTAGTGTATCATTTAGTAAATCTGAAAATCCAATTACTGCATTTAATGGTGTTCTTAATTCATGCGATATAGTTTTTAAAAAAACAGATTTTAAGCGGTCTGATTCTACTGCTTTTTCTTTGGCTTCAAAAATATTTTTCTCATAGTTTTTTCTTTCAGTAATATCTTCAACAAAACTTATAAAGTGAAGTGGATTTCCTTTACTGTCTTTGTGAATGATAGTTTGGATAAAAACATCAATTATTTTATTGTTTTTATTAATCAATTTTACTTCCCCTTGATGATTTGTTACTTTATCCTCAATCACTTTTTTCATTGTTGTTTTCTGAATATCTTTGTGTTCAGGCTTATATGTAATGTCAAAAATATTTATTTCCAAAAGTTCTTTTTCCGAAAATCCTGTAATTTTTGTAAAGGAATTGTTTGCTTTTATAATAATTCCATCAAGGGACGCAATAGAAATTCCTATAGGGGCATTTTCAAAAAGTAGTCGATAGTCTTTTTCATTTTCAATAAGTTTTTTTTCTGTTTTCTCTTTTTCGTCAATTTGTTTTTTTAGTTTAAGAGAGTTTTTGATGGCTCCTTCCAAACGAAAAAGACGTTCTTTAACAACATAATCCCAAGCACCTTTTTTTATTGATTCGGCAGCAGTTTCTTCATTTAAGGTACCAGTAACAATTATAAATGGTGTTTTTGGTGTATATTCTTTTGATAATTCAAGTGCTTCAAAACCTGTAAATTGTGGTAGGTTGTAATCGGAAAGAATGATGTCGGCTTTGTAGTTTTTCAGCTCTTTTATAAATGGATCTTTTGTATCAACATGCTTGCATTCAAAATTGAATTTCTTTCTTTTTAGTTCCAATTTAATTAATTCAAAATCATTTTTATTGTCTTCTAAAATTAGAATTTTTAGTTTTTCCATTTTATTTTTAATTTAAATTATTTTATCATTTTTTGTTAATGGCAAAGTTAATGAAAAAACAGAACCTTTTCCTTTAGTACTTTCAATACTTATTTTTCCATTATTAAGTTCAATAAATTCTTTACAAATAAGTAATCCCAGTCCTGTTCCTTTTTCATTATTAGTTCCTCGCACCGATATTTTTTTATCTATTTTAAAGAGATTGTCAATTGTTTCTTTACTCATACCAATTCCCTTGTCTTCTATTGTTAAAATAATGGAATTGGAATTTTTAGTTGTAGAGAGATTAATTTCCCCACCCTGATTGCTGTATTTAATTGCATTTGAAAGCAAATTTCTAACAACGGTATTTATGCTTTCATTATCAAAAAAAGCAATAGTATTTTCTTTTGCCGAATTATTTATTTTTATTTTTTTCTTTTCAATATTTGAGATAAGATGCAAAAGCGATGTGCTTATAATTTCAAAGATGTCGTTTTCTTTTGGATGTATTTCAATCCTGCCATTTTGGGTACTTGCCCAAAGTAAAAGTTTATCTAAAAGATTATTTGTTTCTGTACTTGCTTTAAGAATAATGTTTACCATTTCAAATACTTCCTCTTCATCAAGCTCCTCAAAATCTTCAATAATCAATTTGGCAAAACCTATAATTGAGTTGAAAGGGCTTTTAATGTCATGCCCTATTATTGAAAAGAATTTATCTTTTGTTTCGTTAAGTTCTTTTAGCTTTAGTGAATTTTCTTTCAGCTTGTTTTCAGTTTGCTTTTGTTCTGTTATGTCCGTAGCCAATTCAAGCCTAACGAATTCCCCATCAAACCATTTAATTTTGCTATTATTTATTTTATACCATTTTTTGTCAATATTATTTTGATGTTCCCATGTTATTGTTTTATATGGCTTGCCTTCAATTAATTTTTTGTTAGTACAAAAGCTACAAGGGCTGTTTAGGTTTTGTAATGCTTTGTAACATTTTTGCCCGTTTATTTCTCCAAAACTTTCTTTAATATTTTTATTTACAAAGAGCAATTTATATGTTTGCATATCAGCAACATAAATTCTTGCATTAATATTATTAAGGATTTTTGTATATATTTCATTTGACCGTAAAAGTTTTTCTTCAGATATTTTACGGCTTATTTCTACTGAAAAATGATTTGAAAGTGTTTGCAATGCATTTGGATGTTCTAAGTTATTTCCTTTTTTTAAAAAAATAATAATATTTCCAAAAGGTTTATTGTTCATGGCAAAACCTAAAGCGTAAATTTTACCTATTGATAATGTTTTTTCCAATATCTTAGAAATTGTTTTTGGGATTTTTTTTAAAGAAGCTTCATGAATTCCTCCTTTAATTTTAATTATTTTCCCTGAAGTTTGTGCTTTTTGTTGCTCTTCAGTGAAATCTGGAGTTTCATATTTTATTTTTCGTGGGTCTTTGCCAATAATATTAATTATCTTTTGCATTTTACTTCCGGCACCATAAATCTCTCTTATATTTTGAGAATCTAATGTCTTGTCATATAAAGAAAGCACTATAAATGCCTGTGGATTTAATTCATGAATTGTTTCTCCAAATGTTCGGTATATTTCTTTGATATTTGAAAGTTTAGTGCAATTGTTAATTGTATTTTTAATTATTTCAAGTTCTTTATAGTGATTTTTAAGAATAGCATTTTCCTTTTTTAAAAGTAAAAATTCTTTCTCTAGTTTTTCAGTTTTATTCATTTAATGAGTGGTTTTATATCAATTTAATATTAAGTCATAAAGATACAATATTGAAAATACTAAATCCAAATTTAATGCAATAATTTTGATAATTGATGTAAATAAAGAAATAGAAATAAAGAAATGTATTTAGTGGCACTAAAAAAACTTTGTATTACTCATTATACTTGGGCTTTGAATTAATAATGGATGTGAATGTAAAAGTCATTCAATTGTCATTAATAGTCATTTAGCCAATCTGTCATTGGGTTTTGTAACTTAATGACAATTTAATGACTACTTTATGACATTAGATTCAAGCGACAAAATACACATAATATTCTAATAGTCAAAAATATATGAGTTTTCTTATAGCCACTATTTATAGCCCCCCCCTTGAGTTTTTGTAAATTTTAAGGCATTTGTAATGCAATTCATTTGCAAAGAGCAAGGAAAGAACCACATTAAAAGCTGATATTATTCCACACTCAATAAAAACGAGCGTAAGCCATAAAGTGTTTATGCAATTGAGTGTAAATTGAAGTGTAAATTTGTTGTTTTTGTTTGTAATATTGCATTTTAAAAAAAA
>JAYEOP010000562.1 GCA_034723125.1 Bacteroidota bacterium
CGAGTCTCCTTTAACAGTTCTTGAACAGTTGGCATTGCCTCCAGATGAATCTTCAATTCTATTGCTTCCTCTATTTTCTTCTGAAAATTTAGAAGATACTACTGTTAACGAGTTACATCCAAATTTTCGCGCTTTCACCAAACTTTTGGATCTGGTTCTATCTGTACGAACAGCCAATGTACTAAACGTTATGGGAATAGAGATAGTTGGTGAAATCATGCTGACACCAGGAGCTGCTTTATTAAAGCGGAAAAATTTCGGCAAAAATTGCTTAAATGAACTTAAGGACGTTGTTCGTTCACTTTGTTTAACTGGCAGTGCCATGCTTGTAAGTTCGAATGACGAAACGGCATCCGATATAATATCAATAGATTATTCAAGTTACGAGAGTATGGTTTCAAATTTTATCGAGCAAGTTGAGAAAAAAAAGCGAAACCAAGACTTGTTTAAGGAAAGATTGTGTTTTGAAGGTGGTAAAGTACCAACCCTTGAAGAACTTGGCCAGACTTTTGGAATAACCAGAGAACGAGTGCGGCAAATTTTTAAAAAAATAGGCCAAAAACTTGAGAGAAAAGCCAATATAGAAAAATTATTTCATTTTTGGGAGAGGCTCGATTGTTGTGTTGTCCAGGGAGGTGGGGTTGTCAGTTTGAGAGCATTGCCTACTCTTTTACAGTCTGAATTTAAATGGCCTACGGCACCTTACTCGCTCGCCTTAGGGCAACTGTTACTTTGTCGGCAGGAGGTTGCTCTGAAGGATGATGAACTTCTCTTCGTAGAGAGCGAGTGTCTTTCTTGTAGTATCCCGTTGCAGCAATTGCAGGTTTTAGATTTTGCTGATAATCAAGCTTTTCATGTTCAGGTTATTGCGGCAAAACTCTCCAGGCACTGTCAATCAGTATGTCCCTGGAAGCGGCCGGTAACGACATTTCACCGAGCTTTTATTGATCGGTTAGTGGCTAAATGTGATGGGAGCTTGATTTTACGAGAGGATGTGGTTCTTTCCCGTGATAAATGGCTGAGGAAATATTGTGATAGTCTGGACGATGTGGCTTGCTATGTTTTGGAAAGCCATGGCAAGCCCATGCATTTCAGGGATATTGCCGGAGGCATTCGTCAGGAAAACGAGAATTTTGTCGAGATATCAGATCATAATGTCCACGCGTCTATTATGCGTTACAGTAAAATTGAGATTGTCGATAGGGGAATGTATGGACTGAAATTATGGGGTCTGGGAGGTTATCGCTCGGTTACAACCGCGATTGAAGATTTTATTAAAGAAGAAGATTTACCCCAAAAAAGACAGGATATTATTAACCATCTTAAAGGAGAGTTTTCAGAAGCTAATATTACGACCTCTCTGACAAAAAAGACGAGATTTACAAATATCGGGAACGGGTTGTTTTATGATTTGCCACAAAACTGGCAAAATCGTACCTGCCAGGAGCTTATCCGGCTTCTGCCTGAGCCGGTGGCAGAGTTTGCCCGCTATCTGGTGGGGAAAAACAACACTTCATACAAACTGGTTATGGCCCTTATTTACATTCGCAGTATGGACGAGAATGAGACTATACCCCTCTATAAGCTTAAGGAGATGTTTTATAGATTTTATC
>JAYEOP010000563.1 GCA_034723125.1 Bacteroidota bacterium
TAAACCATAATTTATACCTATATTCAGAACACCTGACTTATTGTCGCTAAAATATCGAATATTGACCACGTTCGCTGTAGCTTTAGCGGTTGCGAAACAAGGAATTATGAATAATGAAATTTGCTGACCACAAAAATTGCTCAGCATCATCGTCATCTTTTTACTTCAAAATTCTTTATTCCTTGTTTAATATTCATTATTAAAAACTGCGAAAATCGGTACTTATATCATTCAGTGCTCATTAAATGACAGTAAATCAAATAAACAAATAAGTAGTGTCTCTAAGAAAACTCTGCAAAATTTGATAGTTTTCTTAGAGGCACTATGTAGTTTTCTTAGTGCAAATTGTGCCTTGGTGCCTTTGTGGCAAGATATTGATAATTAGCCACGAAGGCTCTAAGACACGAAGAATCACAAAGTATGAAACAATTCATTTGCAAAACTTGAGTCATTAAGTACTCATTAAATGACAGTAAATCAAATAAACAAATAAGTAAAAAAATGTTAATAACTTAAATCTTTAGAAATTGAATTTTAGAGATATTTTTTTGTAAATTTGCATTTTTTTAGAAAGCTAAAAGATTAGTAGATAAAAGATTAGAGTAGATAAACAATTAGTTGAAAACAATAATAGCAAATGGAAGATAAACACGGAAACATAATACCAATAAACATTAACGAACACATGAAATCAGCTTACATTGATTATTCAATGTCTGTTATAGTTTCACGAGCCTTACCCGATGTAAGAGATGGATTAAAACCTGTTCACAGAAGAGTTCTTTTTGGAATGCGTGAACTAGGATTAATACATAATCGCCCTCATAAAAAATCAGCAAGAATAGTAGGGGAAGTACTTGGTAAGTATCATCCCCATGGAGATAGCTCCGTTTATGATACAATGGTACGTATGGCACAGCCATGGTCATTACGAAATCCATTAGTTGACGGACAAGGAAACTTTGGCTCTGTTGATGGAGACAGTCCTGCAGCTATGAGATATACAGAAGCTAGACTTCAAAGTATAGCAGAAGAACTTTTAGTTGATATGGATAAAGGCACTGTTGATTTTTCACCTAACTTTGATGAAACACTTAAAGAACCTGTAGTTTTACCTGCAAAATTTCCCAACCTACTTGTAAATGGTGCTTCAGGAATTGCAGTTGGAATGGCAACAAATATACCTCCTCACAACCTCTCTGAAGTGATTGATGGAACAATACAATACATTGATAACAATGATATTACTATTGAAGAATTAATGCATTACATTAAGGGTCCTGATTTCCCTACTGCCGGAATCATTTATGGCTATGATGGTATTATTGATGCATTTAACACAGGTCGAGGTAGGGTAGTAATTAGAGCAAGAGCTGAAATAGAAGAACTCTCATCAGGACGTGATAGAATTATTGTTACAGAAATACCATATCTTGTTAATAAGGCAGGAATGATTAAAAAAACAGCAGACCTTGTTGTTGATAAAGTTATTGAAGGCATTTCAGACATCAGAGATGAATCTGACAGACAAGGACTTAGAATTGTTTATGAACTAAAAAAAGGTATTAACGCAACTGTAATTTTAAATAAGTTATTTAAATATACTCAACTTCAAAGCTCATTTAGTGTAAACACTATTGCTCTTGTAAAAGGCAGACCAAGAAGCCTTAATCTTAAGGATATTATAAAATATTATGTTGAACACAGACATGAAGTCGTAATAAGAAAAACAAAATACGAATTAGCTGAAGCAGAAAGAAGAATTCATTTACTTGAAGGGTTGATAATTGCAGTTGATAATATTGATGAAGTAATTAAAATTATTCGTGCTTCAAAAACACCGGATGAAGCTAAGATAGAGTTAATGAGTAGGTTTGAACTCTCTGAAATTCAATCGAAAGCAATTCTTGAAATGAGATTGCAAAAACTTACCGGTCTTGAAATTGATAAACTCAAAGCAGAGTATGAAGAAATATTAAAACTCATTGTAGAACTAAAGAAAATTCTTGATAATGAGGATCTCAGAATGGAAATCATTAAAAATGATTTACTGGAAATAAAAGAAAAATACGGTGATGAAAGAAGAAGTGAAATAGTTCAAAGCTCTGAGGATATTAATATTAAAGATATTATTCCAAATGAAGAAGCAGTAATAACTATTAGCCATAACGGTTACATAAAACGAACAAACCTAACGGAATACAGAACTCAAAGGAGAGGAGGCAGAGGTTCAAAAGGAGCAACCTCCAGAACTGATGATTTCCTCGAATATATATTTGTTACAATGACACATAATTACTTGTTGTTGTTTACCGACAAAGGAAAATGTTATTGGCTGAATATTTATGAAATTCCCGAAGGTGAGAAAAATACTAAAGGCAGAAACATCAAGAATCTATTACAATTAGGACAGGATGAGACTATTAAAGCCTTCTTATCTGTTGATGACCTTGAAGATGAAGAATATATCAACAATCATTATGTAATTTTTGCAACCAAAAAAGGTAAAATTAAGAAAACATCATTAGAAGCATATTCAAGACCACGTCAAGGTGGAATTATTGGAATAAGCATAAACGAAGGTGATGAGTTGATAGAGGTACTTCAAACAGATGGTAATTCTGATATTCTTATTGGAACCAAATATGGACAAGCAATTCATTTTCCTGAAGAAAAAGTAAGATTTATGGGTAGAGGTGCTGCAGGAGTTCGTGGAATCAGACTTTCAACAAAACATGATGACGATGAGGTTGTTGGAATGATAAGCGAAAATAATCCTGATGGTCAGGTTATGGTTATATCCGAAAATGGATACGGTAAAAGAACTTATTTGAAAGAATACAGAATGACAAACCGTGGTGGAAAAGGAATAAGAACATTAATGATTACTGAAAAAACAGGAAGAATGATTGCCATCGGTAGTGTTAGTGATGATGAAGAACTCATGATAATTAACAGATCGGGAATAACCATTAGAATAAATGTAAAGAACGTAAGGATAATGGGAAGGTCAACTCAGGGAGTGCGATTGATTCGTGTTAATGAAAATGATAATATATCCTCAGTGTGTCGTGTTGAAACAGAAAATAATAATGAAGAAATTGAAATATCAGAGGTTGATGAAAACTCAAAAATACAAAATGATAAAGAAAACATAAAAGGAGAAGAAGAAAATACAGAAGAATAATAACATTTTATAAAGAAATGAAAAACAAGTGTTTAAACTAAAATGTTATTGAATTATTTTATTGAAAAATCTAAAATGGAATTATATTTGTAAGTTTACAAAAATTAAAAACTAAAAAAATAAGTATGAAAAAAGTATTAAAGTATGTAGGAATCGTTATTCTATTAACATCTTTCATTTCAACTGCTTATTCTCAAAAATCAAAAAGAACAACAGCCTGGAATTATTTGAAAGAAAAAGAATATGAAAAAGCACAAATTGCAATTGATGAATGTGTAAAACATGAAAAAACAATTGGCGATGCCAAAGCTTGGTATTACAGGGCATTAGTTTATTTAAATATTTCCGAAGCCAAGGATTATTCTGGAGATATAAAAGATCCTCTCACAATTGCATTAGTCTCATCAAAAGAATGTGTTAAGCTAGATGAAAATGAAAGGTATAGTAGTGAAATTACTAAAATTTTGACAAGTATTGCACTTGCTTTTTTTAATAATGGAGTAGGTATGTATAATCAAGGAGTAAAAGACAATGCAAATGAAACCTTTAGAGCTTCACTTAAAAATTTCAACCAGTATTTTGAAACACTTCAAATTTTAGGAGAAAATGCAAAAGGAGTGATGTACACTTTGTATAAAAACAATATTAATCCATTGGATGTAATGCTTTATGCAGCTATTGCAGCAAATGAAATAGGGGAAGTTGAAGATGCAAAAAAATACTTTGGAGCTTTAATACAACAAAAGTATAAAAAATACAGCCCATACATTGGATTATCTGATATTCTTCTTGAAGAAGGAGATACAGCTCAAGCAATTTCTGTAATTGAAAAAGGAAAGGAATTTGTTACTGACCCAAAAGGAAAGAAAAACCTGACTATCAAAGAGTTACTTATTTATCAATCATCAGGTAAGCTTGAAGTTTTAACAGAAAAACTTGAAACCGCTATTGCAGAAGATTCAGAAAATGTGAATCTGAGAATCACTTTAGGAGAAACATATTATACAATAGCTTCTTATCATGGAACTCAAGTGTTATTAACAACTAAAAATCTTGACAAAGGTATGCCATTAATCAATGTTGAAGCAAGATTTGGAGATCCTCAAAGGAAAGAAACAATTGTAAAAGATGGAGATACTATTACAAGATACTTCTATGGTAAAAAATATTTGAATTTAAAAGATAAGAAACTTGATAGCTGGAAAATAGATGTTAAGGACGATATTGACCATGTTGCCATGGAAAATAAATTTATTGATAAATCATTATCAGAATACAAAAAGTGTCTTACAATGACAGAGGATGCTAAAGTGCTTCTAGCTTTGAATAGTAAATTGGGAACAGTTTATTACAACACAGGAGTTGATATTTATAATAAATCATTACAAATAAGAAATAATGATGCTAAGATTAAGGAAATGAAAGCAGATTATATAAGTAATTTTGATATGGCAATTCCATTTTTGAATAAAGCTATTGAATTAGATCCTGAAGATAAATCACCCATAAGACATTTAGTAAAGATTTATCTACTAAAAGGAGATATGGATAAAGTTACAGAATTGAATAAGAAACTTAAGAACTAAATCTGTATAAAAATAAGTAAAAGGATAGAGGTGAGATTTTTCTCACCTTTATTATTAAAAATCCTATTTAACATAATGTAAATTATATAACAAATAATATATTTTTGATAAATCACTGATATATCAATTTCACTAAGATTAAAGCTCTTAGAATCAATTATTTCAGAGATGAATGGGATATTGTAGGAATAGCTTCTGAATTTTACATTTCCGAAAAGTTGTAAAAATGAAAATAGCCACAGACTTCGTCTGTCGAAGACATGCAAAAAGTAAAGACTACGTCTGTCAAAGACAGATTCACAGATTTATTAAAAATTAAAATGGTAGCATACAAACAAGTTTGAGTCATTCCCGATGCTTGTATGTTTATTTCTTTGTTTTAAAAATTATGAAACCTTCTTTCAGGATAATATTGGCTCATAAAAAAGTCGTAGACACAATCTACGACCAGTGATAATTTAGATTATCCATTAAATGAGTCCACTCTAAAAACTCTAGACACTCATAACTTTACACTCTAAGTACTTTAGGCACTCTAAGTACTCTAAGTACTTCCTCCTCTAATAAGCTCTATTCTCTTTCAGAATTTTATAAACTTTATCACTATCAGTATAATTTATAGGAGTTTTTTCACGAATATCAAAAGCATTTACTTCTGCATCTTGAGAAATTAAATATTTAACAGCTTCAGCTTTATTATTTTTTGCAGCGTAATGCAGAGATGTTTGCTTGTTATTATCTATGAAATCCACTAAAAAGTTTTCATTTTCCAACAAATATTTTATTACTTTTACGTTTCCACCTTCCGCAGCACAATGAATTGCAGTAGCTTGCAATCCATCTTTAGTCCTGATATTAAGTCCTAGTTTTTGTAAATATTTTAAATTTTCAAGACTTCCTGACATTGCAGCATATAAAAGTGCGTTTCTTCCTCTGAAATCAACCTTTTTTAATTCTTCTCCTTTTGAAATAAGGAAATCTATCATTGCCGGATTCGATTGACTTGAAGCTGCTGAAAACATTAAAAGCGATTTATCATCTTTAAACCTTTCATTTAACACAGAGCCTTTTAATATCAGGTATTTTGTAAGTTCCAGATTTCCTTTTTCAATTGCAATTACCAATGCTGTTCTATCATTTCTGTCTCGTTTTCTTAAAGAAACACCTTTGTCTATAAAAATCCTTGCAAGTTCAAAGTATTCTTTATCAAGTGAATAAAGCAAAGCCGATTGGTCATTCCTATTGGAACCGCTTACCTTTACCCCACTGTTTATCAGTTTTTTAACAAAACTAATATCTTCTGTTTCCAAAGCATAAAACAAAACTGATTGGTCATAATTATCCTTAGCGTTAATATTTGCTTTATTTGAAATTAAGAAATCTGCAAGTTCTAAATTTTTATTTTTTAATGAATAAGCAAGTGCTGTAAGACCTTCTTTATTCTTGATATTAACATTTGCCCCTTTTTGAACAAAGAATTTAGCAAACTCATTATTCTCCATTTTTATTGCCTTATGAATCATAGGTAATTGATTTTCATTTTTCACATTTACCTCTGCCCCATTATTTACAAGTTTCTTGCTAAGATTAATATCCTCCATTTCCATTACATAGGAAAGCAAAGTAAGACCTTTATCATCTTTAGCATTTATATCAGCTCCTTTCTCTATCATTAAATCAAATATTTCGGGCATATCAAAATCCATCATATAAATTAAAACAGGATATCCGTAAGCACTTTTACTTGATAAATCAACTCCATTATTTATCAGGAATTTAATGGTTTCCGTATCTTCTCCATCAATGGAATAGTACAAAACCGCAATTCCTGAATTATCAATAGTATTTATTAAAGCTCCTTTGCTTATCAATAATTTACAAACATCAAGATTGCCTTCTACTGCGGCATACATTAATGCAGTACAACTATCAATGTTTCTTGAGTTAACATCTACACCGTCTTTTAAAAGCCTCTCAACCTTATCTAAATCCCCATTTGTTGCAGCTTGGATTAATTTATCCTGACTGAAAAGCTGTAAACTTAAGATTGTTAGGAGTAAAACTATAATTGTTGCTTTAATTTTCATATTCACTATTATTTTATTCTTCAATTAGCAAATTACTCAGCTTCCTTAAACTTTCTGGGAAATCCTGATTCTGAAAACATATAAATTATTGCATCCAAAAGGTCTTGATCACTACATTCCGGGCATGTTCCTCTTTCGGGCATTAAGCCATATTTTCCATCATAACCTCTTATTGCTTGATTTTGCAAAGTATCAATATTTTTATCAGAAATTTCCTCCCATCTTTCCGTATCATCCAAAGCAGCCGAGCCATTTAATCCTGTTTTATGACAACCCATACAAACTTTTTCGTAAACCACTTTACCATTTTCAATGTCGGCAATTATTTTTGGTTCGTTGTTGCAAGCAGTAAATAAACCACTTACAAAGAATACTAATAAAAATATATTTAAATTTTTTTTCATTTTTTATGACTGTAATTTAATTATTAGTGAATTTATTTAGCTTGCAAATGTAATGGATTTGTTTAAATAGTGCCTCTAAGAAAACTATCAAATTTTATGATTTCTAAGATTTTT
>JAYEOP010000564.1 GCA_034723125.1 Bacteroidota bacterium
CCCGTACTAGGTGTAGTTACAAGCTACACATAGTGAGTGATGATTCAAGGTCCCCCGTCCACCACAAACAAGTTCAATACATGGCAGGACATCGCTACGTAAGTTCAACAGAAGCCTATTTTGTTAATGATTTAGATGATTTACAGTAAGATATTGGAAAGTTCCATCCGATAGGATAAATTGGGTATCGCCAAATGCGACACCCAATTTAAAATAATTACTTTTGCAGTTTAAAATATATAAATATGAGTGAAAAAAATGAAGATAAAATAATGTTGGCAGATGAAATAATAATGGATAAAATTTATTTTATAAGAGGTCAAAAAGTGATGTTGGATAGAGATTTAGCCAAATTATACGAAGTCGAAACAAGACGATTAAAAGAGCAAGTAAGACGTAATTTATCACGTTTCCCAGAAAGTTTTATGTTTGAATTAACAAAAAAAGAATTAGAAGACTGGCGTAATCAATTTGGAGGTAGTAATAAAGAAATAATGGGTTTACGTATCTCACCTTTTGTATTTACAGAACATGGAGTATTGATGCTTGCTAATGTTTTAAAGAGCGAAAGAGCAATAATAATGAGTATAAGAATAATAGAGGTTTTTGTTAAAATCAGGGAAATATTGATGATGCATAAAGATACTTTATTAAGATTAGAAAATATAGATCAGAAATTATCATCACATGATGATAAAATCATGTTAATTTTTGAATACATAAAGCAGTTTGAAGAAGCCAAACAACAAGAATTAGAACAACAAAATAGAAAACCAATAGGATTTAAAACATCGGACGAAGAATAAATATTTATATTGAGCTTGTCGAAATAAAACACACAAACAGCACATTGCTTTTTTGTTGTTTAATTGAAAAACTCATTTGAAAGAAAAAAATATGTTACTTTTGTAGTTCGATGGGATGCCATAAATTAAAATATTACGAGAGTGAAACCGCAATAGGCAAAAAATGGAAATTTTTTGTCGATGGGATAGAAAAAATTGTGAATAGTCAGAAAATTTGTAAAGATTACTATGCATTCGGTTCAATTATGCCTCCTCCTATTGGCGATACTGTTGGAGTAAGAAATGCCTTTCTTAATTATTTATATACAACAATGGGTAGTTTATTTCTTAATGAGGTTATAAAACCTTGTTTAAAAGATACCAATAGACTACCAATGATAGCCTCCATGTTCCAAGGCGGAAACCCTTTTGTTTTGGATACTATTTTAGCAAATATTTATTCTGTCGATGATTTTGGAAGGCTTATTAATTCATGGACAAGAGACAGGCAAATTATTGTGATGGGGGGTGGAATAATGACTGAACCGGTTATACTTGAATATAAATTAAAAGAACACCATATTTATGGAAGTAGCCGACTCGGAATACATAAAAGTGATAGCATGTTTTGTGAATTTCCTTTAGAACATTATTACAATGCATTTTACGATAGTTGGGAACCTGTACATTATGTTGCCGTGTGTAACCCTTACTGTGGTTCTTCATCTTTTACAGAACATAGCAGGCAAAGGGGAAAACGCTTTTATGAGCTAAACAATCATTTGGGAAATGTATTAAGCACAGTTACAGACCGCAAACTCCCAATA
>JAYEOP010000565.1 GCA_034723125.1 Bacteroidota bacterium
GGATATGCTATTGAATATGATTATTTTGATCCTAAACAACTTAAGAAAACCCTTGAAACAAAATTAATTAAAAACCTGTATTTTGCCGGGCAAATTAACGGTACAACAGGTTATGAAGAAGCTGCAGCACAAGGATTGGTGGCAGGAACTAATGCTCATCAAAAGATTAATAATAAAGAAGATTTTATAGTAGAACGTTCTGAAGGTTACATAGGAGTTTTAATTGATGACCTTGTAACTAAAGGAACTAATGAGCCGTATAGGTTATTTACTTCTAGGGCGGAGTTTAGAATTTTACTAAGGCAAGATAATGCCGATTTAAGACTTACCCCAAAGGCTTATAATATTGGACTTGTAGCAAAAAAAAGATATGATAAAGTTTTAAATAAATTTAATGATATTGAAAAAATAAAAGAGTTTTTTAAAAACGAAAATACCAGTCTTGAAGAGTTTAATAATGTAATAAAAGAGCAAGGGAAAAAGGAACTAAAGCAAAAATTGAAGCTTGAGAAATTTTTATTAAGACCTGAGGTTAAAATTGAAAGAATGATCTTTCATATAAAAAATGTAAGAGAATTTTTAAATGATTTTGATAAAGAAACAATAGAACAAGCGGAAATACAGATAAAGTACAACACATATATTCAGAAAGAGAAAGAATTGGTAGCCAAAATGAAAAAGCTGGAAACAGTAAAGATTAATCCTGAGTTTGATTACGATAAATTAAATGGTTTGTCAACAGAGGCAAGAGAAAAACTAAAAGAAATAAAACCTTTTACTTTAGGACAAGCAAGCAGAATTAGTGGTGTTTCTCCTGCTGATGTTTCTATATTACTTGTATATTTGAGAAGATAAAAATTTTGAAATGCGAATACGAAAGATAGCTTTTTCCATAATTTATTTAATAATTGTTTCATGTGCAGTACAAGTTGCACCGAAAGGTGGACCAAAAGATATTAACCCTCCGGAAGTATTAACTGAAAGCCCTAAAAATGAATCAATAAACTTTAATGCAAAGGAAATTGTAATAAAATTTAATGAATTTATACAGTTAAATGATATTCATAACAAAATGATTATTTCACCTCCAATTGAGCCTTTTCCTGAAATTTCTATAAATAAGAAGAGCATAGTTATTAAAATTGAAGAGAAATTGGAAGACAACACTACCTATAAATTTCAATTTGGTGAATCAGTAGTTGATATTACAGAAAGAAATCCTTTGAAAGATTTTAATTACGTGATAAGTACCGGAAATAAAATAGACTCTTTAAGAATAAGAGGTAAAATAAAGGGTGTATATAGGGATGAAAATGAAAAAAAAATAAAGGTTTTACTTTATATCGCAGGAAATGACTCTAGTATTTACAATGAAAAACCAAAATATTTCTCTAAAACCACAGAGGACGGGAGTTTTGAGATTACAAACATTAAAGAAGGGCGATATAATATTTTTGCACTGCAAGACAAAAATGAGAACTATAAATATGATTTTGGAGAAAAAGTGGGATTTACTAATAAAAGCATTGAATTAGTAAAAGACACGAATATAGGAGAAATAAAAATTTTTGCAGAGCAAGTGTCTTATAGCAATGTAATATCAGTAGAGTTG
>JAYEOP010000566.1:0-11173 GCA_034723125.1 Bacteroidota bacterium
TGAAATTGTCTGTAATTGTAAGTGTTACTTTATAACTTCCTGTTTCAGTATAAGAATATGTAGGATTCTGTGATGACGAGGTACCGCCATTACCAAAATCCCATGACCATAAAATAATTGAAGCATTTGTAGATGCTGTTGATTTATTCGTAAATTCAAATGTCATTTCATCAAATTCATCTTCCGTGAATGAAAAATCTGCTATACATTCATCTTCGGTTGAATCAATTGGAAAGTATAAAGAATCTCGGTTATTTAAGGCAACTAATGTATCAAGTATAGTTTTTAAACTATTTTCATCAGTAAAATCTAATAAACCATGATTAACAGAAACGTCAGTTAAATTCATAGTAATTGTTTTATGAAACAAAGGTTTAGGATTATATTTTGATTATAAATCATCCTTTGAACAGTGCATAGTTATTCCAATAACTATGAACCCTATTATTATTAAAATTGTTTTAAAATAATTACTTGATTTCATTAATGTTTGTACTTTAAAAATTTGGACTAACCATCCTTTTATTGTTTGAAAATTTACGGCAATTAAATTTTTAGAAAAAAGTCTTAAAAATAATTGAAAATTGTGTGCAGGGGAGGTAATTAGCTTATTTGTAGAGCGGTAGGGTTCGCTGAGTAAGTGTATTCTTCTGATTTTTCCTTTAAAATCTTTTAATAAGTACATTTTATTGTTTTATTGATTTTTAATTACATCAAATGTACAAACAGTTTTTTTTAAAACAAAATTTATTTGTAAATATTCTAAAAATACAATTAAGCAAAAAACAAAGGAGGAAGTTTTTAGTCAGTAGTTCTCATTTTTCAATCGTAGATCATCAATCATAAAAACCCCAAACTGATTGTAGATTGTATCTACGACCAAATCAAAAAACAGAATACGGGCTTATGCTAAACTGTGAGCCTGTTTTTTATGAGCTAACATTTCCCTAAAAGAATGTTCTATAACTTTCCACCATTAAAATAAA
Source organism: Bacteroidota bacterium (assembly GCA_034723125.1). Classification (NCBI taxonomy): domain Bacteria; kingdom Pseudomonadati; phylum Bacteroidota; species Bacteroidota bacterium. The sequence continues at coordinate 987 of JAYEOP010000566.1, forward strand.
AACCCCAAAACCCATACAATCCTTTACAAAAGTTTATAACTTTGTTGAAATATAAAACAAGAAAGTCATTAACATTTGCAATCAGGAAATAAAAATCGCAACATCTGGAATGACATTAAATACAAACTCACAGAAATAATCATTTTCAGAAGTTCATTTTTTTACATTTACCTACTTTTTTGATAATAACATATTATGGATAAATAAAAATTGGATTATTAAAATAATTTCATACTTTTGATTTGCATTTTATTATTAGTTGAGGTTTTATATAATGATTATTTAGAAATTATGGTTTAACGAATTAAAAATAAAAGTATGGAAAAGACACCCTTACACTTTCTAGGTTTTATTTATGTAGGTTTTGCGGAACTTACAGATAATGAATTTTCAGATGAAGAACATGAAAAAGTTGTGGAATTAGTTTTAGATTGGAAATACAATGAGAAAGAAATACACAAAGATGAATTTTCTATCATTTTATCGGACATAATGACTTGGTATGAGGGTATAAAAGAAAAGAAGTTAAGAGAGAAAATGTTTTTTGAAGCTGTTGTTTATGTTCAGCAACAGTATTGGTTTACTCCTCAAGTTGCAAAAGAAATATTGGATAACTTAGTAGAAGTAATGAAAGCTGATAGCATAAGCAAAACAAGTGAAAAAGATATGTTGAAAAAACTTGCTTTAATTTGGTCTGTTGACTATAATGTAGAGTAATTGTTATCTATATAGTGTCTCTAAGAAAAACGTATGTTTTTGACTGTTAGAATATTATGTGTATTTTGTCGCTTGAATTTAATGTCATAAAGTAGTCATTTGATTGTCATTAAGTTACAAAACCCAATGACAGCTTGGCTAAATGACTATTAATGACAATTGAATGACTTTTACATTCACATCCATTATTAATTCAAAGCCCAAGTATAATACAAAGTTTTCTTAGTGCTACTATCCATCAATGTGTTGAATTCTTTTTAAGTGCTTCATAAATAACACGCTGAATATCAGTCCTAGTATTCATTTTTAATAGTTTTTTATTCTTAGCATCAGGATAAGTTCTATTCGATAGAAAAATGTAAATGATATCATTATCAGGATCTCCCCAAGCACATGTGCCTGTAAATCCTGTATGTCCGAAAGTTGAAAAAGGTGCATTTCTGCTAGTAGGGCTATATTTTATGCTTTTATCTGTTACGGGTTTATCAAAGCCTAGCCCCCTACGACTTTCAGTTGATTGGGTTTTAGTAAATAAATTTACGGTTTGAGGACTAAAATATCTTTCACCTCCATATTTCCCTTCATTCAATAGCATCTGAATATATTTGGCAAGGTCATTTGTGTTGGAGAATATTCCTGCATGACCGTCAATACCACCCATCATAGCAGCTGCAGGATCGTGAACATTTCCGTGTATAATTTGATTTCTAAAATATTTATCGTTTTCAGTGGGGATTATTTTGCTCAAAGAAAATTGTTTTAGCGGATTGAAGCAGGTTAAATTCATTCCAAGTGGAGAATAAAAATTATTTGAAAGATAGATGTCAAATGGCTGTTTGGTAAGAGTATCAACAATTCGTTTTAAAAACAAGAAATCAAGGTCGCTGTATTTGTACTTTCCCTTTTTTTTGATTTTAGTTGAATAAATAGATTTCCAAATTGTGTCTTTTGTTGACTCTAAAGTATAAAGTTGCTGGCAAACTTGAATAGGGAACTTTTCTGATTTTGTTTTTGAATAGTATTCTTTATTAATTGTTTTATCTTTATTAAGTGTTGATAAATAGAAAGCTATCCATGCTTTGAATCCTGCTTGATGCGTTAGCATTTCTTTTATTGTTGATTGACCGTAATCATATTCTGATGGACAGGAAAAGAAACTCCCGATACTGTCATTAAGGTCTAATATTCCAATGTCATAAAATCTCATTATTGGTAAAAGAGTGCCTGTTATTTTTGAAATTGATGCTATATCGTAAAGATCAGTATTTTTAACTTCTTTCTTTTTTTCGTAAGTATGAAATCCATACGATTTGTGAAAAAAAACTTTGCCATTTTTAGCTATTAATATCTGACAGCCGGGTATTGCTTCTTCTTCCATTGCTTTTTTTACCAGAGTGTCAATTTTAAGTAAGTTTTTTTTTCTTATTCCAATTTCTTCAGGAATAGTATATTTCAATCGTACAGCTTGTTTTGTTATACCATCAAAATATTTTATGTTTTTTGAAGCACTAACAGGTAATTTTCCGCTAATTTCAATTCCTCCGAAAAGAGCTTGTGCCGCTAAATCCTGAAAATCATCCTCGTTTTGATAAGCTTGAAGAATTGTTTGGGTTTCATCAAAAAATTTAAGTGCGTATGGGCTACCAAAATTTACTAAAATGATATTATTATTGTCTTTTAGTTTGTTTACAAAATTAATTATAGGTGTTTTTAATCCAAAGGTTTTTACATTGTAGGAACTTAAAGAATGAAGACTTACAATAATAGTGTTGAAATCGGATAGTGAATTAGTGAGTACAGAAAGCTGTTTAGCTGAAGAATATTTTGAAATCTGAAAAGTTTGAACGGAAGTATAAAGTTTTAATGATTCTTGAAATTTATTTTCTTTTAATGGACCTATTGCAACTGAAACAATTTTTTTATTTTGTAACATTTTTATTGGAATAGCAACTCCATTATTTTTTACAATTGTGATGGAAGCTTCTATTAATTTTCTTTTTAATAAATAAGCATGTGTTGAATTCAGGTCTTTAACAATGTTTTTAGGATTGATACTTGTTGGTTCAAACAGCTTTAGCTCTAATTTTTTGATTATTATTTTTTTTACTTTTTTATCAATTTCATTTTCAGATAAAGTTCCATCTGCAATAGCTTCTTTTATTTTTTTTACTGATATTGCAATGTTTTTTGGAAAAAGTAAAATATCATTTCCTGCCAGCAATGCTTTAACTTCTATTTCTCCTGGATTGTAGAATTTTGTAACACCTTGCATATTTAGGGCATCAGTAAAAATCAAACCATTATATTTCATTTTATCTATTAAAAGACCTGTAACAATATTTTTGGAAAGTGTAGAAGGTGTGTTTGTTTCTTGCTCATACTCAGGGATATATAGGTGTGCTATCATTATTCCTTTACAATCATTGAAAATTAGTTTTTTGAAAGGGAATAACTCTATTTCATTAAGTCTTTTTTTGTCATGTCTGATAACAGGAAGGTCAAGGTGTGAGTCCACATCAGCATCGCCATGCCCAGGGAAATGTTTTGCAACTGCTATGATTCCATTATCCTGCATACCTTTCATGTATGCAATTCCTTTGTTAGCAACCATTTCTCTTTTTTCACCAAAAGAGCGTAAGTGAATAACAGGATTTGACGGATTTGTATTTATGTCAATTACAGGGGCAAAATTAATATGAACTCCAAGTCGTTTACATTGATTTGCAACTTCTCTTCCCATTTGATAAATCAAATCATTATTTTGGATTGCTCCAAGTGTCATTTGTTTTGGGAAAGAAATGATGCTGTCGAGTCTCATAGAAACGCCCCATTCGGCATCCATTGCAATAAAAAGCGGAATTTTTGAAATAGATTGATACTCATTTGTTAGTTTAGCTTGCTTGTAAGGATGACCTTTAAAAAATATAAGCCCACCAATATGATATTTCTTGATTGTTTTTAAAATATATTGTTCGTGAGAAATACTTTTATCAGAATATGTTGCTATCATAAAAAGCTGACCGATTTTTTCGTCTAAACTAAGATTTGCAACTATGGAATCAGTTTTGATTTTATTATTTATTTTGATTAATAAATCTTTGCTTATTTTGAATGTTTTTGCATTTTGAATTAATGGAAAAGTTTGCAGTAAAAGGATTAACAGTATGATGGTTATTCTCATAAGTTTTTTATTTATCAGCTTTTTTATGATTATGTTAAAAGTATGCATTCGTAAATATGAAAAATAATTATGCAAAAATATTTTATTCTTACATGAAATCAGAACTTATTTATACACAGCTTTTCAAATGATTTTTTTTTGAGAGTATTTGTAAAAACTCGGGTTAAAAAAACAACTTGAATAATAGAATTCAGATATATGGATTGCGTTATTTATTTAAATGTTGCTTGATAATATTTTTAATTCTTGGATCAGAATTTAAGAACGGGAAATTGTCAAAAAGATAATCTAAAGATTTAAAATTAAGGTTAAGTGCTTTATTAAGAAGATTCTCTCCTTTTTCAAAATTACCTGTGTCAAATAATATCCCTGCATAAATGTAAAGTATTTTTGCTTCATTGTTATTTAATGAAAGAGCTTCTTCAAGTTTTTCAATTGATTTTTCTGTTAAATTATTTTCAAATAAAAAAAGGATGTAGTCAATCCATGCTTCTACAAATAAAGGATTTAAAGTAACTGCTTCATTATATGCTTCGGTTGATAGTTTAAAATTATTTGAATATGCATAAGAATTTCCCAATTCATACCAGTAATTATCATTTTCAGGATCTAATTGTATGGCATGTTTAAAATATTTAATTGCTTTTTCAGAATCATTTTCTTCAGCGAATGTAATTCCTAATCCATACCAGTTTTCAGCAAAACTTGATTCTTTTTCAATAGATTTTCTGAAATAACTGCGTGCTTTGATGTAATTTTCTAGTAAGCTGTATGCTAAACCAATTTGGTGTAAAACCATAAAATCATTATCCCCGAGTTTGATGCTTGTTTTTAAAGCATCTATAGCGTTTGAATAATTTTCATTTTCAATATATGAATTGCCAAGATAGAAAAATGATTCGGATATTTTATCATTAATGGCAATTGCAAGTTGGTAAGAATGAATTGCTTGATTGTGATTGCCTAAAAAATCAAATAATATTCCTCGATTATTCCAAATCTCATAAGAATATGGATTTTGATCAATTAGTTTTTCATAAAATTCAATGCCTTTTTCAACATTATCCTTTTCGAGATAGCAATTAACAAGCTCAAGAAGTGCTACCTTGTTCGTTGGATCTAATGTGAGTGATTTTTTTAAATTTTGTATTGCTTTATCTATTTCTTCATTTTGAAGAAAGGCAACTGCTTTTGAAAAGAAAATATCAGTATTCCCTTCGGGTTCAAGAGTAAGTGCAGCATTAAGATATTCTTGTGCTTCCTCTGTTTCGCCTGTTTCCAATAACATTTTACTTAATAAAGTGTAAATATTTATGTTATTTGGATTAGTTAAATTTGCTCTTTCAAGTAATTCAATAGCTTCATTAATCTCCATGTTTTTATAAAGTAGTTCTGCTCTTATTAAAAGGAGATCGATTTCATAAGGAAATTGGTTGACAGCTAATTTGCTTACCGATAAAGCTTCTTTTTCCTTATTGTTACTTATATAATAGTTAATTATTGATAAGTAGTTTTTATTTTCAAAAAACGAATAATCTTGAGATTGACTTTGTTTTTCAAAAAATCTTACTAATTTTTTAATTGATTGAGATGATATGTCTTTATTACTATTCATAAATAAATGCCGAAAATTATTGTTAGCATGGCTAAAAGTTATTATGCAAAATACGGTAAAATGAGTTAAAGAAAGGTGCAATTTATTCACATATTTTCTACAATAATTAATTGTATAAAAAAATACAAGTGATGTTAAAAAAATGCTGTGAAATAAAAAACAATAAATTTTTTTTAATTAATTATTATTCGTTATTATTGTTTTTTTTAGAATAGATTAAACAATTAAAATAATAGAAAAATGGATAAAAATGTTAAAGAATTTATGGCCAAAATAGAGGCTAAAAATGCAGGTGAAGTAGAATTTCATCAAGCAGTATTAGAGGTTGCGGAATCTCTCATTCCTTTTATTGAAGAAAATCCTAAATATAAATCAACAAAGGTTCTTGATAGAATTGCAGAACCTGAGAGAGTTATAATGTTTAGAGTACCATGGGTTGACGACAAAGGAGAGTTTCAGATTAACAGAGGTTATAGAATTGAGATGAATAGTGCAATTGGACCTTATAAAGGTGGATTGCGATTTCATCCTACTGTAAACTTAAGTATCTTGAAATTTCTTGCATTTGAGCAAGTACTTAAAAATAGCCTTACAACTCTTCCAATGGGTGGTGGTAAAGGTGGATCTGATTTTGACCCTAAAGGTAAATCAGACAATGAAGTAATGAGCTTTTGTCAAAGTTTTATGAATGAACTTTCAAGACATATTGGACCTAATACAGATATTCCTGCAGGAGATATTGGTGTTGGCGGTCGTGAAATTGGTTTCTTATTTGGTCAATACAAGAGAATTAGAAATGAATTTACAGGTGTACTTACAGGAAAAGGTCGTGAATGGGGTGGAAGTTTAATTCGTCCTGAAGCTACAGGTTATGGTGCCACATATTTCGCTGACGAAATGTTAAAGACAAAAGGTGATTCTTTGAAAGGAAAAACTGTTCTTATTTCTGGTTCAGGAAATGTTGCTCAATTTGCAACTGAAAAAGTAAATGAACTTGGTGGAAAAGTAGTTACATTGTCAGATTCAAGTGGATATATTTATGACCCTGAGGGAATTACTGCCGAAAAATTAGAGTTTATCATGGAACTTAAAAATGTAAAAAGAGGTAGAATTAAAGAGTATGCTGACAAATATGGTGTAAAATATGTTGCTGGTGAAACACCTTGGAAAGAAAAATGTGATGTTGCTTTACCATCTGCTACTCAAAATGAAGTTAATAAAGATGATGCAGAAATTCTTGTTAAGAATGGATGTATTTGTGTTTCAGAAGGTGCAAATATGCCTTCTACACCAGAGGCTGTAGTAGTATTTCTTAATGCTAAAATTCTTTACGGACCGGGAAAAGCTGCTAACGCTGGTGGCGTTGCTGTTTCAGGTCTTGAAATGAGTCAAAATTCACTCCGTTTGTCATGGACAAGAGAAGAAGTTGACCAGAGACTTAAAACAATCATGAAAGACATTCATGAAACATGTGTGAAATTTGGAAAAGAAGGTGATTTTGTAAATTATGTTGTAGGTGCAAATATTGGTGGATTTGTCAAAGTTGCTGATGCTATGTTAGCACAAGGCTTAGTGTAAATTCATATATTCTTTTTTATTTAGAGACACTATTTAAAAAGGTTTTATCCGTTATGGGTAAAACCTTTTTTTTATAAATTTATTTATTGTTGATATTTTTGCTCTAATTTGATATTTAATAAATTAAATTAGTTTTTAACTTTGCACTTTAAAATAAAAAATAAATCTTATGCTTTTTGATATAATTAATGAAGATTTAAAATCGGCAATGCGGGCAAAAGATAAAGCTGCTTTAAGAGGAATAAGAGCTGTGAAATCTGCATTATTGCTTTTGAAAACTAATTCATCTGCTAAAGAAATTACAAAGGATGATGAGATAAAAATTCTTCAAAAGCTGGTAAAACAAAGAAAAGAATCAATAATTGTTTATACAGAGCAAGGGAGAGATGAACTTGCAAAAGAAGAAACGGAAGAACTTGAGGTTATTCAAAAATATTTACCGAAGCAATTAAGCAAAGTGGAAATTGAGAAAGTTATTGCTGAAGTGATAATAGAAACATCTGCGAAATCAATGGCGGATATGGGTAAAATAATGGCAGTTGCAATGAAAAAGTTTGGTGGTCAAGCTGATGGAAAAACAATTTCAGCTATCGTAAAAGAAAAATTATCTTAAATGGAAAATGTAAATACTATAGATTTAATTTTTTTAATTCCTTTAGTGATTTTTCTTATTTTAGGTTTTAGAAAAGGAGCAATTGTTGAAATGTTTACTTTGATTGCATTATTTATTGCAACAATAGGATGTTTAACAATAACAAATAAAATTGTACTGTTACTGGGAATCCAGCAAAGTACTTGGTGGGTGCCTTATTTAGCCTATATTGTTGTTTTTATTGGTATTTATTTTCTAATTCATTGGGTAGGAAAATTGTTGGAAAAATTTATTAAAATTGCACAGTTAAACCTAATAAACGGTCTTGCTGGTGCGTTGATTGGGGCTTTCAAAATTATTTTTATATTTAGCTTAATATTATGGATTTCAGAGCAATCAAAAATTTTACCTTTAAAATTTAAAGAGAAATCTATGTTATTTCAATATGTTGAACCAATTGCCCCTACCACAATAAATTTTATTTCTGATAACTTGTCAGTTTTTAAAGGACTTGTTTCTGATGTTGAAGGCTATTTTGAAGAAATTAATTTTGAAAAAAGAGATTCCTGATTTGTTTACTTCTTTTCATAAGTATTAAAGTGCCTTTCTTTTTTCATTTCATAAATATCATCAGTCGCAACAAGAATTGCTGATTCTTCAACCTCTCCAAAGTGAGAATTTATTGCTGTCCCAAAATATTTCATTGTTGATGATAGATTAATGTAAGCGTTAAATAGAGGTGGAATGTATTCTTTTAATTGTCTAACTCCTTTAGCTAATATTTTATAATCTTCTTTGAAATTTTTTCCAACGAGTATATTTTTTAGTTTTTCCAGATTTGTTGTTATTTTAATACTTGTGTGTGGAATAACAAGGTTTTTATCATCATGAAAATGTTTTTCCATAAAATAAAGTATTAAATCACGAGCTTGAATATTGAAACTCGGATACATTGTAACTTTACCAAAATAATACTTCATATCTGGAGTATCTATAACTAAAGCACCTAATCCATCCCATAGATTATCAAGAGAATACATTCCTTTACGAAAATCAAATGCAGGCTGATAAAGAGGCTGAACAAATGATCTTCCAAGTTCAATTGTATTTGGTAAATAATTTTCTATAAAATCTTGTGAAAATGTGAATAATTCTGATGTTGATAATTTGGGTTGACCATTATCGTAAAATTCAACGTCTTTACCATGAATATATCTGTATCCTCCTACAATCTCTCTATCTTTTGGATCCCAAACAATTAGTTGTTTGTATGGGTTTTTAGAAGTATCAAATTCATCAAGATCGCAATCTAATCCTGTTCCACCACCGCTTTCAGAAAAACTAACTTCTCGTAATCTGCCAATTTCTCTCATTACGTTTGGAGAATCATTATGAGTAATTATGTAAATATCATTGTTCCCATTATTTGTTTTTCTAAGAAAACGTTCGTGAGTAAGCTCTTTTTTTAATAATGATTTCTCTATAGGATCAATAATATTTTTCATAATAAGTTAGTTTTATTCAATGACAAAATCAGCATTGGAGTTATCCTTAATTATATATACATGCTGTCGTACTTTTTCTGCCCATTGTAAATCAGTGAATCTATTGTCAAAAACTTTATAGGAAATTGGTTTCCCGAAAGTAATTAATAATGTTTTGTTTTTCTGTTTGAACATTTCATTTACAAGAAAAAACATTTCAATGTTTGCTTTAATTTTAAGGAATTTTCTGAAATTGGCAAGTCGATAAAAGAAAGAAGAATTTTTACCTGAAATATGAACAGGAATAATATCTCTTTCAAATTGTTTTGCTTTGGTAATAAAGCTTTTCTTCCACTCAAGGTCTTTAATATTTCCTTTTCTCTTTCTTGATACCAATCCAAATGGGAATGTTATTACGAGATTATTGGATTCATAAACTTTGTTCATGATTTTTATTGCCTCTTTGGGATTATTCCCATGTTTGTTTACAGGAATAAAAAGATGTTTGAGACCTTCTAAATTTAAGAGTAAATCATTTACAATAAAATTTATATCAGTACGAAATTTCCCAATAACATGCATTAGTGCTACACCATCAGGTCCACCAAGTGGGTGATTGGATGCTACTATTTGCCGATTACCATTTATAATATTTTCTTCTCCAGTAAATTCAGCTTTAATACCAATTTCTTTTAATCCTTGTGCAATAAAATCTAATCCTACTAATTGTCCATAATTTTTGAGGAAATCATTAAGATCATCTTCATGAATGATTTTTTTTATATAATTTAAAATGAATTTTGGTAAAATTTTTAATAATCCGGGATTTTTACTGGCAATTATTTCTCTTAAATCAATAGCTTTTCCTGTTTTGTTTTCTGATTGATTATTTTTTGATATTGCAGGGTTCATATTTGTTTAAAGTGAAAATAATTTTAAAACAAAATTAAGAGAATTAATTTGAATAACTCAATTGTGAATCAAAAAAAATTATTTAATTTTAAATGGGGGCTTTTAATG
>JAYEOP010000566.1:11183-24755 GCA_034723125.1 Bacteroidota bacterium
AAATAATTGAATTAAAATTTGAGAGAAAATAATATTTTTGTTAATTATATAATAATGTATATTTTTGTGAATCAAAGGCATTATTACATTAACCTTTATGAGAGTTTAAAATGATAGTTGCAATAAATACAAATTTAATTTCAAAGGAAGACTTTGTTGTTATAAAACATCTTTTTCAGATATTAAAGGAGTATGAAATAAAAATTACCGTTAGCAAAGAGCTTAATGGTTTTTTGAAAAAATATAAATATTCTAATAACTTTCCTGATGTTTTTGAAAACAGTCAAGATTTAAGAGATTTTAAAGTTGACTTTTTTATTAGTATAGGTGGAGATGGGACATTTTTAGCTGCTTTATTATATATTAAAGATTCGGGAATTCCTGTTATTGGCATTAACACAGGGAGATTAGGCTTTTTATCATACAATCCGACAAATACAATCCGTGAAACGATAAAATCATTGATTAATAAGAACTATGAAATAGAAAATAGGTGTGTTTTAAAATTTGATACAAATAAGTGTATTTTTAATAATGATAATTATGCACTAAATGATTTTACAATTCATAAAAGAGATAACTCATCCCTTACAGCAATCACAATGTATTTAAATGGTGATTTTTTTAATACTTACTGGGGAGATGGGATAATTGTTTCAACGCCAACCGGTTCAACTGCATATTCTTTAAGTTGTGGTGGTCCAATTGTTTTCCCCGAATCAAATAATTTTGTTATTACACCAGTTTCTCCGCACAATCTTAATGTAAGACCTGTTATTGTTCCTGACAATGTAGAAATAACATTTGAAATGAAATCCAGAGAAAGAAACTTTTTAATTTCTTTAGATTCTCGTTATAAAATAATTAATAATAAAATAAAATTAAAAATATTAAAGGCTCCATTTTCAATGAAAACCGTGCGAATAAAGGGACAGAGCTTTAGTGGAGTTATTCGTGAAAAATTAATGTGGGGAAAAGATAGGAGAAATTTTTGAAATTAAATAAAATGTTTTATATTTGCTAATCAATAATTCACTGATTAAGTTTAAAAAGGATTAAAAATAAAGAAAAATGCGAAAAAATTTAGGACTGTTTATAATCGTAATAGCTTTAATGTTTTCTGGAAATAAAGCAAATTCTCAGGATTGGGAATTAGGTGTTTCGCTAGGAGCATCTGAGTATCTTGGAGATCTCACATACTCACATGTAACATGGAGTGAAAGTAAGTTCAATTTAGGTGGAATATATCGATATTATTTCAACCCAAGATTGAATTTTAAAGCTGCTGTTTTTTATGGAAATATTGAAGGCTCTGATGTTAATAAAGAAGTAGGAAGTGGTGGTGCATATACTCGTAATCTTTCTTTTAAATCTCATATTCTTGAAGGAACGGCTCAGGTGGAATTTAACATTTTACCTTATATTACAGGTAATAAACTCAGAAATTGGGCTCCTTATGTTTTTACAGGAATAAGTGTTTACAATTTTAATCCAAAAGGAGAATTAAACGGAACATGGTATGAACTTCAGCCGCTTGGAACAGAAGGGCAGGGTTTAGCAGGCAGTACTCAAGCACCTTATGATTTGACTCAAATTTCAATTCCTTATGGTTTTGGAATAAAATATAGTTTTAAAAGACCAACAAATAGTAGTGCATTAAATCTTTATTTGTGGAATATCGGTGTTTTTGTTCAGCAAAACAAAACCTTTAATGACCACCTTGATGATGTTGGAGGAACTTATCCGGATTATTCAAAGTTGGATGGAGGAACAAACGGTATTGTTGCTCAATTATCTGATAGACAGGGAGAAATGATTAATGGACAATATGTACCTGTTAGAGCAGTTGGTTCGAATAGAGGAAATCCTGATGCAGATGATATGTATATGTGGTTAGGATTTACAATTACAAAAACATTTAGAAAAAATACTTGTTTCTGTTTTTAAGAACCTTTTAAAAATAGTATAAAAGTGCAAAAAATACTCATCTTTTTTCTTGTAATTTTATTTCCTTTTGTTTCGTTTTCACAATATTGGGAAGTTGGATTGTTCGGTGGAACTTCTTTTTATAAAGGAGATCTTACTCCACAAATTATAGATTTTAATGAGATACATCATGCAGAAGGTGCAATTGTACGCTATAATGTTAATCAATGGTTTACGGTAAAAGGTAATGCGTATTACGGTGAAGTATCAGGTAATGATGCAAATGCAAAAGCATACGACACAAAAGTGAGAAATCTAAGTTTTAAATCAACATTATTAGATATTGGAGTTCAATCTGAAATTAATATTCGTGGTTTTCAAGCTGGGCATCCGAGATATAACAATACTCCATATTTGTTTTTTGGGTTATCTATTTTTAGATTTAATCCCAAATCTGAGTATAATGGAACATGGTATGAATTGCAACCTATGGGAACTGAAGGGCAAGGAACTACAAAATATAACGACAGAGAAAAGTATGCTCTAACTCAGGTATCAATTCCAATGGGTTTCGGTTGGAAGTATGCTTTAAACAGGTATTGGAATGTAGGTATGGAATTTGGAACAAGAGCTACTTTTACAGATTATCTTGATGATGTTAGTAAAACTTATGTTGAAGATGATGTGTTAAGAAGTAATCATGGAGAAATAGCTGTTTTACTTGCAAATAGATCAGGAGAATATCTTGATGAATATGAAAGTTTTACATCAGAAGATAATAGAGGAAATCCAACAAAACTAGATTGGTATTATTTTGCAGGAATTACTATCTCCTATAACATACTGCCAAATGCCTGTTATAGATTTTAATCAAACGAAAATTTACTTAAAATTAAGGCAATTCAATCTTAAAAAAATCGTTAATAAATAATAAATTTTTATACAATAGGTTAATGAAAAATCTTACCTTTGTTATTTTACTTAACAAAACAAACAAGAACTGATTATGCGAAAGTTTTTAATGGTTGTTTTATTTTTATTCCCAATATTCACTTATGCACAATTTTGGGAAGTCGGTACATTCTTTGGCGGTTCAAATTATAATGGAGAATTTGTAGAAAATGTAATAGTTGTAAAAGAAACGCATCCGACAATAGGTGGCGTTGTACGTTTGAATCTTTCAAGACAATTTTCTTTAAAAGCCAATTTTTATAGAGGAAAAGTATCGGGAACTGATCAAAATGCTAAAAAGTATTTTCATAGATCATGGGATAGAAATTTGCATTTTCGCTCTACTATTTTTGATATTGGTATTACTCCTGAATGGAATATTTTAGGATATAAAACAGGTAGTTTCAAATATCATTCATCTCCTTATCTTTTTGCAGGAGTTTCATTATTTAAAATGAATCCTCAGGCACAGTATAATGACGAATGGGTGAATTTACAACCCATTGGAACTGAGGGACAAAACTTAAGTAAATATGAGTATAGAAAGTATAATTTATTACAATTTGCTATACCGTTTGGTTTTGGATGGAAATTTTCAGTTGGGAAAAATATCAATCTTGGCATTGAAGCAAGTGCACGAAAAACATTTACAGATTATTTAGATGATGTTAGTTCGTATTATGTTGACCCCAAAGATTTAAGACTTCGTGGTGGTGAAATTGCGGTAAAACTTGCTAACAGAACAGGCGAAGTTAATCCTGAACCAATCGAGTATGATGAGGATAAACTTAGAGGAAGTCCCGATGTTGATGATTGGTATTATTTTTTGGGGATGACTATTACATACTCTTTCTTACCCATTGGTTGCATAAGCTTCTGATAAATAATTTATTTAAGACGCACATTGAGATAAAAAAATAAAATTAGATTTCGGAGATTAAGGCTTAAGTATGCAGAAAATAAAAATCATATTTGCATTTATTCTAATTCCAACAATATGCTTTTCTCAAAATTGGGAAATAGGACTTATAGTTGGAGGTTCTAATTATCAGGGAGATATTGCACCCAACATCGCCATATCAGAAACACATTTTGCAAGCGGTTTTTTTTTCAAAAGGAATTTAAGTAAATATTTTTCATCTACATTTTTATTTACGCAATGTGAAATATCAGGAAATGATAACAACTATGATTATCTTCAACTTAGGAATCTTGATTTTCGATCCTCAATTACAGAACTAAGTTATCAATTAGAATTTAATTTCTTCCCATTCTCACTTGGTCTTCATCCCAACAATTATACTCCTTATGTTTTTACAGGAATTTCTGTTTTTAAATTTCAACCACAGACAATTTATAATGGAGAAATGATAAATCTTCATGCTCTTGATACTGAGGGTAAAATTCTGATGAGTAATAGTTCATACTCATTATATCAAATGGCTATTCCAATTGGTGGTGGATTTAAAATAAAAGTTACACCAAATTTCAATTGTGCAATAAATTTGGGATTTAGATATGCATTTACCGATTATCTTGATGATGTTAGTACAACATATTATGATGCTGAAATTTTGGAAGATAATTATGGTAAGATGGCAACTTTGCTTTCTGATAAAACCGATAATGAAGTAGTAAGTTTTAATGGCAAGCAAAGAGGAAGGCAAGATTACAAAGATTGGTATATTATAGGAGGTATAACAATTTCATACCGAATTAAAAATGCTGTATGTTATTTTTAGTACTTTTGTACTCATATTTTTTGACTGACAATAATGAATTTAAAAGATAAAATAAATAAAGATAGGCTACCGGAACACATTGCTATTATTATGGATGGTAATGGAAGGTGGGCAACGAAATTTGGAAAAAATAGAATGTTCGGGCATAAAAATGGTGTAAAAACTGTTAGGAAAATTGTTGAAGCCAGTGGTGAAATAGGACTAAAATACTTGACATTATATACTTTTTCAACAGAAAACTGGAATAGACCACCCAAAGAAATAAGTGCATTAATGGATCTTTTGGTAATGACTATTCATAAAGAACTTAAAGATTTGAATAAAAACAATGTAGTTATTAAAGTGATAGGAGACATTGATAGGCTGAATAAAAAAATTCAAAGTGAATTACGACATGCTATTGATACTACAAAAAACAATACAGGACTTAATCTGGTAATGGCACTAAGTTATAGTGCAAGATGGGATATTATTAAAGCAATAAAAAAAATTGTTGTTGAAGCAGGTGAAGGGAAAGTAGTTCAGGATGATGTATCTGAAGATTTTGTTGAAAAGCGTTTGAGTACTGCGGGTATTCCTAATCCGGAGTTACTTATTAGAACAAGTGGAGAGTTCAGGATTAGTAATTTCCTTTTATGGGAGTTGGCATATTCAGAAATGTACTTTAGTGAAAAATTTTGGCCAGAATTTTCAAAAGATGATTTCTATGGTGCAATTCTTGATTACCAAAATCGAGAAAGAAGATTTGGAAAAGTTAGTGAGCAATTGTAGTAATATGAAAAGAAAAATATTTTTTGTCGTTTTAAGTTTAATTACCTTTAATACATTCTCTCAAAATATTTCGGATGAGTTTGACTATTCAGTTCCAAGGACCTATAATCTTGCAGGAGTTAACGTAGAGGGGAATGGAAATATTAATGAAAATATAATTATCGCTTACGCAGGTTTGGCATTGGGAAAAGAATTGTCAATTCCAGGTAATGAAATATCAAAAGCAATAAGAAATTTATGGAAGCAAAAGTTATTTGCGGACATTAGTATTGTTGCTGAAGAAATAAAAGGTAATAATATTTATTTATTAATAAAAGTAAAAAGCAGAGCTAGGTTATCAAAGTATTCTTTTAAAGGAATAAAAAAATCTGATGCTGAAAAGTTACGTGGAAAAATATCCTTAGTTAGAGGAGAAATAGTTACAAAGCAACTTTTACAAAATGTAAATAACAAAATTAAAAAGTTTTACATTGAAAAAGGATACTATAATTCTACAGTGAAAATTGAGCGAATACCTGATACAACTTTTGGACGTAATAACCTCCATTTAAAATTTGATATTGATAAAGGCGAAAGAATTCGAATTGAAGAATTGGAAATTGTTGGAAATGAAAGTGTTAAAATTGGAAAAATTAGAAGATTACTTAAAAAAACAAATGAAAACAACTTTTTAAATATTTTCAGGTCTTCAAAATTTATTAAATATGAATTTAAGGAAGATAAGAAAAAAGTTGTAGAATATTATAATTCTTTGGGTTATAGGGATGCGAGAATTATTGAAGATTCAGTGTATATTATTGACGAAAAGTCCTTGGGAGTAAAGATTAAAATTTTTGAAGGGAATAAATATTATATAAGAAATATTTCTTGGACAGGAAATACAAAATATACTACCGATAATTTAAATAGAGTTTTAGGAATAGGAAACGGTGATATTTACAATCCCCAATTACTCACAAAAAAGTTAAACATGAATCCTACAGGGGTTGATATATCATCTCTTTATATGGATAATGGATATCTTTTCTTTTCAATTCAGCCAATTGAAGTGTTAATTAAAAACGATAGCGTTGACCTTGAAATGAGAATATTTGAAGGTCCTCAAGCAACTATAAATCATGTTTCTGTAACCGGAAATACAAGGACAAGTGATCATGTAATTATGCGTGAACTAAGGACAAGACCTGGTAAAAAGTTTAGTAGAACCGATATTATTCGTTCTCAAAGAGAGTTGTCTCAACTTGGTTTCTTTGACCCTGAACAAATGAATGTTATACCTACTCCTAATCCTGAAGACGGAACTGTTGATCTTGAATATAAAGTAGTTGAAAAGCCATCTGACCAACTTCAGTTACAAGGTGGTTGGGGTGCTGGCAGATTTGTTGGTAGCCTTGGATTTGTTTTTAATAATTTTTCTTCAAAAAAGATTTTTAAATTTAAAGAATGGAGACCTTTACCATCGGGAGATGGACAGAGATTGAGTATAAGGTTTCAATCAAATGCAATTTATTATAGTTCATTTAATTTTTCCTTTACAGAACCTTGGTTTGGAGGTAGAAAACCAAATTCTTTTACAATTAGCTTGTATAGGTCAATACAGTCAAATGGTGCTGCAAGAGAAAGCACTGAAAGACAACAGATTCAAATTTCTGGTATTACAATTGGGCTTGGAAAAAGATTGAGATTTCCTGATGATTATTTTACATTGTACAACTCTATTGCATTTCAGCGTTATAATTTGGATAATTATCAATATGAATTTTCATTTACTGATGGGATTTCAAATAATTTTAACTTTTTACATCTTCTTTCAAGAAATTCAATTGACCAACCAATTTATCCAAGAACAGGTTCAAAATTTTCTTTAAGCTTGCAATGGACACCTCCTTTTTCATATTTTAGCGATGTAGATTATAAAAATGCAACGGATCAAGTAAAGTATAAATGGATGGAATATCACAAGTGGAAATACGAGTCATCTTGGTTTATAAATATTTTTGATAAGTTGGTTCTAAATTCAAGAATGGAATTTGGTTTTCTTGGTTTGTATAACAGAGATATCGGAATTACTCCCTTTGAAAGATTTTATGTTGGGGGAGATGGGTTATCAGGATATCATCTTGATGGACGAGAATTAATAAAATTAAGAGGGTATGAAAATAATTCATTAACTGCTGAAAGTGCAACTGAAAAAGGTGGAACGATTTATAATAAATATACTTTCGAATTAAGGTATCCTGTTTCACTGAATCCTTCAGCAACGGTTTATGGATTAGTATTCGCAGAAGCAGGTAATAGTTGGTTGAAATTCAACAAGTTCAATCCTTTTGATGTGCACAGATCTGTTGGTGCAGGTATTAGAATTTTTATGCCAATGTTTGGCTTGTTAGGATTTGATTGGGGATATGGTTTTGATAATATTCCAATGCATCCTACCGCACATGGTTCAAATTTCCATATTTCTATTGGACAGCAGTTCTAAAAATTGATTTGGCACTTTTTATGTAATAAATAATTTAAAAAATTCTATTAATTAAAAATCCTTATTATGAAAAACCTAAAATATTTTACAGCAGTTATCGTATTTTCATTTTTGTTTTTTTCAACTGCACAAGCACAAAGATTTTCCTATGTTGACACAGAATATATCCTTGAAAAAATGCCTGAATACAGGTCAGCACAGAAACAACTGGATAATTTGGCCAAACAATGGAAAGATGAAGTGAAGATAAAAATGCAAGAAGTAGAAAAATTATATAATAATTATAAAGCCGAGCAGGTTTTGCTTCCTGAGGATGTAAGAAAGAAAAAAGAAGAATCTATTTTAAAGAAAGAAGACGAATTAAATAAGTTGAAACAACAAAAATTTGGAAAGGAAGGAGAGTTGTTTAAAAAGCGAAAAGAATTAATAAAACCTATTCAGGATAAAGTATTTGATGCTGTTCAAAAATTAGCACAGGATGAAGGTCTTGATTTTATTTTTGATAAAGCAGGAGCAGTTACAATGTTATATGTAAATGCAAAATATGATAGGAGTGATGAAGTTTTAGATATTTTAGGGATTGAAGTAAAAAAGAAATAACATTCTGCTTAACTATTATTATCTAATTCAAATACTGTATCTTTGCACCTAAAAAAATAAATTTTAAATTATTATGAAATTAAAAAGTATTGTATTATCAGTTTTAATCTTAGTGGTATTCCAGTCATTTGGACAAAAAAATGTAAAAATAGGACACATTAATACTTCTGACTTAATTCAAAAATTACCGGAATTTACTAAAGCTCAACAAGCCATTGAAAAACAAGGAAAGATGTTTGAAAACCAAATTAATGTCTTAGTTTCAGAATATACAACAAAGGTTGAAGCCTATAAAGAACTTTCAGGAGATATGACTTCTGCAATTAGAGAAGACAAAGAAACTGAAATAATGCAACTTGAAGAACGCATAAAAAAGTTTCAGAAAAGAGCTGAAAATGAATCACAAAAAAAACGCCAAGAATTGATGGATCCTATTATAAAAAGTGTTGAAAATGCTGTAAACGAAGTAGCAAAAGAAGAAAAGTATGATTATATTTTAGATACTTCAAGTGGAGTTGTTTTATTTTCAAAGGATAGTGATGATATTACTCTTTTAGTAAAGAAAAAGCTTGGTATAAATTAATAAAATCCATCACATTGTCTTCAGACAAACCCATAGGTATTTTTGATTCAGGAATAGGCGGACTTACTATTGCACATTCTATTTCTGAGTTGTTGCCAAAAGAAGAGATTATTTTTTTTGGTGATACTGCTCATTTACCTTATGGTAATAAATCTGCTCGTGCAGTAAAACATTATTCTGAAAAAATTACGGAACTTTTACTCAAAAGGTCTTGTAAAATAATTGTTATTGCTTGCAATACTGCATCATCTGTAGCTTTTAATGTTGTTAATCAAAAATATGGTAATGAAACAAGGATTATTAATGTAATTGATCCTGTAGTAAAGTATGCAGTTGAAAAAATAAATCCAACTCAAATCGGAGTAATCGGAACGAAAAGAACTATTGCTTCAAGGGCATATATTAAAAAACTAAAAACACTCAATCCTGATATAATTGCAAAAAGTATGGCAACACCATTGTTGGCACAAATGATTGAGGAAGGCTTTTTTAATAATAAAATTAGCATGGCTGTAATAAATGATTATCTTTCAAGAACTCACTTAAAAGATATTGATAGCTTAATTTTAGGTTGTACTCATTATCCCTTAATAAAAGATGAGATTAACAAGTATTATAAGGGTAAAGTAAATATTCTTGATAGTACTGATATTGTTGCTACGGAGGTAAAAAGAGTACTTAATAAATATAATCTTATAAATGAGTCTGAAACAGTAAAGGAAAATAATTTTTATGTTTCTGATTATACAAAGTCATTTCAGAAAACAACAGAAGTGTTTTTTAAGAAAAAAATAATTTTAAAAGAATTTCCAATCTGGGATTTTGATCAGGCAACTTTTGATTGACCTATTTTTAACTCTCCAAGTTTTTGTTTTACATCTTTTAGTGTAACTGTATATTCGGTTACATCATTTGCTGTTGGAAGTTCGTACATAGCATCTATCATAATATGTTCAAATAATGAACGTAATCCACGTGCTCCTGTTTCAAGTTCTATTGATTTTTCAGCAATGTACTCAATTGCATTTTTATTGATTTTGAATTTCACACCTTCAATATCAAGCATTTTTGCATATTGTTTTGTAATTGCATTTTTTGGCTGAGTTAGAATTTTAATAAGAGCTTGTTTATCTAAAGAATCAAGGTATGAAATAATTGGTAAACGTCCGATAAGCTCAGGTATAAGCCCGAATTTTCTAAGGTCATGTGGAGTTGTGTATTTTAAAGGATTTGTAATTTTATCATCTTTTGAATTAACTGACTTGAAACCAATATTCTGTGTGTTAATTCTTCGATTAATTATTTTATCCAACCCATTAAATGCTCCACCACAAATAAACAGAATATTTTGTGTATTAATTTTAACAAAGCTTTGCTCAGGATGTTTTCGTCCTCCTTTTGGTGGCACATTAATTATATGTCCTTCAAGGAGTTTTAACAAAGCTTGCTGAACACCTTCTCCAGAAACATCTCTAGTAATGGATGCATTATCACTTTTTCTTGTAATTTTATCTAATTCATCAATATATACAATTCCGTTTTCTGCTTCTTTTTCATTGTAATCAGCAGCTTCAAGAAGGCGTGTTAAAACTGTTTCTACATCCTCTCCTACATAACCTGCCTCTGTTAGAACTGTAGCATCAGCAATGCAAAAGGGAACATTTAGCATTTTTGCAATTGTTTGAGCAATAAGTGTTTTTCCTGTTCCTGTATTTCCAACAAGTAAAATATTTGATTTATCAATTTCAACTTCTGATTTTGCAAGATTGTTTTTTAGCCTTTTGTAATGGTTGTAAACCGCTACGGCAATAACTTTTTTCGCTTGATTTTGTCCTATTATATATTTGTCAAGAAATTTTGAAATTTCTTTTGGTTTAGGAACCCTTGTTAAATTTTGTTCAGAAAATTTACGACCTGTTTCTGTTTGTGCAATTTTATTAGCTTCAGATGCACAATAATCACAAATAAAACCATCTTTTCCTTTTATTAGGATGTTTACTTGGTTTCTTGGTGCATCACAAAATGAACATTTATCTGCCATAATAATAAATTATTTATTCGTAAAGATTATTTCATTTCTTGACTGCTAGTAAGAATTTCATCAATCATTCCGTAGCTTTTTGCTTCTTCGGAATTCATCCAAAAATCTCTGTCAGAGTCTTGGGCAACTTTTTTAACATCTTGCCCTGTGTGATTTGCAATAATCTTATATAGCTCGTTTTTAAGTTTTATAATTTCTTTTGCTGTTATTTCAATATCAGTTGCTTGTCCTTGAACTCCACCTAATGGCTGATGTATCATTACTCTTGAGTGTTTCAATGCAAATCTTTTATTTTTTTCACCGGCACATAGGATTATTGCTGACATTGATGCCGCCATTCCTGTACAAACTGTAGATATTTGAGGTTTAATGTATTGCATAGTATCATAAATTCCAAGTCCTGCATAAACAATTCCCCCTGGACTATTTATGTAAAGTCTGATTTCCCTGTCTGGATCTGTTGACTCAAGAAATAACAACTGTGCCTGAATTATGTTTGCAACGTCATCAGAAATTGGAACTCCAAGAAAAATAATTCTATCCATCATTAATCTTGAAAAAACATCCATAGAAGCGATGTTCATTGGGCGTTCTTCAATAATGTTGGGAGTAATATAGTTTGTAGTTTTATAATATTGGTCTAATTTAAGACTGCTTATTCCATGATTGCTGATTGAATATTTTTCAAATTCTTTTGTAATATCTTTATTCATGATTGTTTTGCTTATTTATTAAAGTTTTAAAATTTTCAGAACTTATACTTTTTGTTTTGAATTCATTATTTTTGATAATAATATCCATAACTTTTTTTACAACAATAGTTTCTTGGATATAATTAATGTTTTCTTTCTTTTGCAAGAATTCTTTTAATACATCCTCCATTTGATCAGGTTGAGGTTGCATGCCATATTGCATATACATGTTTATGACGTAATTATAAGATTCTTTTGAAATTTCTTCATTAGTAACTTCAATTTTGTTTTCTTTGGCAATAAAATCTGTAATTAATGACCATTTTAGTCGATTCTTAAAATTTATTCTTTCTTTTTGCAACTCTTCTTCTGTTAAGTCTTTTTTCTTCTCTTCAATTTCGAATTCAAAAAGTTTGTCAATGAATTTAATAGGTAATTTAATGTCTGCTTTTTCCATTACTGCTGTATGAATGTCTTTTGTTAACAGTTCAAGACAGCTTCTTTCATTCATTTTTTCAAGTGTGCTTGTAATCTCTTTATTAAAATCTTCAAGATTACTTGCTTTATCTTGTGTAGCTTTTTTGAAAAGTTCTTCATCCATTGTAGCTTTTTCTTGCAAATGAATTGATATTATTTCTACTTCAAAAGTAGCATTTGCATCATCGGCTTCAAGTATTTCAATTTCAAGAAACTTAGCAAATTCTTTTCTATTATTAAAAGTAGTATCAATATTTATTTTTATAGTTTCTTCATTTTTTTTGCCAAGAAGTTCTTTCTTGAATTTCTCTGGCAAATCAGATACGTTTTTAGAAGTTTTTTTTGTAATTCCTTTTTCTAACTTTTCTTCTTTTTCGTCAAGCTCAAAAAATTCAAGATATAATCTAATGTTTTTGTTATCTTCTATTGTTTCAGGCTGGGTATGTTTGCCAAAAGTATTACGGATGATATCTATTTCTTTTTCAAGGTCTTCTTTTTCAATAGAAATTTCATATTTTTTAATGTTTTTTAAAACAGTTTGGGTATCAATTTCTAGATTTTCAACAATGCCGATATCATAATTAAATTCAAATTCTTTATCACTTTTTAAATCAATAGCTTTGTCATTTGCAATAGGTAATAATGGCTTTAGAATTTCAACTTCTTCCTTTTTTATATAGTCATCAATTGATTTTTCTAATTTTTTTTCTAAGTTTTCCTTAACAAGACCTTCCCAAAGGTATTTTTTTGCAACACCTAAGGGTATCTTTCCTTTTCTGAATCCGGGAATATTTAATTGTTGCTTTTGTTTTTTTAAGGATTTTAGTGTGTCTTCTTCAATGTCTTCAAGTTTGATGTTTACCGTAAGAATAGCATCTAAATTATTCTCATCTTTGTTTAAAGTAATATCCACAATAATTATTATTTTTGATTTTTATAAAATTTTAAAGAGTACGGATGGGGGGACTTGAACCCCCACGTCTCTCAACACTAGATCCTAAATCTAGCGCGTCTACCAATTCCGCCACATCCGCAAAAAGGTGCAAATTTAATGATATTTTTGTAAAAAATGAAAAACTAAAGAAATAAAATTTATAATTGATTAGCAATTAGTTATAGGGAAATGCTTCGTTATGAAAAAATAATTTTTTAAGGATTACTTAGTGGCACTAAGAAAACTTTGTATTACTCATTATACTTGGGCTTTGAATTAATAATGGATGTGAATGTAAAAGTCATTCAATTGTCATTAATATTCTAACAGTCAAAAATATACGTTTTTCTTAGAGACACTAACTATATGCACT
>JAYEOP010000567.1 GCA_034723125.1 Bacteroidota bacterium
TGAATTAAGAAAAGCTTTTCCTGATGAATTCAACAAGGCTTTTGATAATTGGGATTATATTGTGAAAACAAATACTAATTACAAAAATAAATAAAGGGAGGTTCTGTAAATAGTGGCTATAAGAAAATTCGTATATTTTTGACTGTTAGAATATTATGTGTATTTTGTCGCTTGAATCTAATATCATAAAGTAGTCATTTGATTGTCATTAAATTGTCATTAAGTTAAAAAATCCAATGACAGCTTGGCTAAATGACTATTAATGACAATTGAATGACTTTTACATTCACATCCATTTTAAATTCAAAGCCCAAGTATAATGAGTAATACAAAGTTTTCTTAGAGACAATATTTACAGAACCTCCTTAAAAATTATTTTTCAAAATCAACAACTGCTGTTTTCTCTGTTATACCAATTTAATTTCAAAACGCCTGATAAATAAATTAAATTATATTTTTCTTTTTTTAGGCAAAAATTCTTTGCATAGCTATAGCTACGGAAATAATTTTTAACGACAAAAAAGGGAAATAGAAATGATTTATATCGGGTGTTTTGATGTTAATTTGGTATTATTGATTTCAAAAAATCTAATACTTTTATATGCTCAGGGTGAATGCGATAATCATTCAACTCCTTCATGTTATTAAAGTCTGAAACCAGAACAACATCATAAGCAGATGGAGAAGTGCTTAAATTTAAACCTACTTCATAATATTTAATTTCATCAATTTTATTTTCAAGGTTTTCCAGTTCACTTTTTAATTTTTTTGCATTAGTTATTTTTACTTCTTTGCTACTAAAGTTTTTGAGTTTTATCATTACAATGTGGCGTATCATAATTTTATTTTTTGTGATTAAAAAAAACCGCAGTAAAGAAACTGCGGTTTATAATCTATTTTTTCAAGTACTTCTTCCTTACCAGCTAATAATAACAGTTCCGTTATTTTGTGATGAAGCCCCGCCACCTGCGGTATTTGTAACAGAAGAAACAGTAGTAGAATCAAAGTGGTTGGCACCACCGCCACCACCACCGCCACCGGAAGTAGAACATCCTGAAGGGGCAGTTCCACCTGCACCACCGCGATAGCCACCGCCACCGCCTCCAGCACCACCTTGACGGCTGTTGGTACTTCCCCAGCCACCGCCTCCGCCTCCGCCTCCGCCACCGAAGCCGCCATTACCTGCTTGTCCAGTAACTGAATATTGTGTTCCACCTGTTCCACCAGCAGTTCCGTATCCGCCACCGCCTCCACCTGAAGCTTGATTTGAGGCACCATCACCTCCATCACCACCACCGGATGATGTTCCAGCGTCTCCTGCTTGCCCTCCACTTACTCCACCAATTCCACCTGCAGCTGATAATCCTGTTGAACCTCCTGCTCCTCCACTTCCACAGCCACCATTTGTTCCTGATTGTCCGGGGTAGCCACCATCTCCACCTGTCCCATTAGTAGTTCCATTTGTAGAAGAAGCACCGCCACCGCCTCCTGCTGTAATTATATGGTTGCCATTTAATAGTAATCCGGAAAATCCACCACCACCTTGTCCACACCTATTATAAGTTGCATTCGCTCCTTTTCCACCAACAATAACAGTAAATGTTTGGTTTGAGTTACAAGCAACAGTACCAACAATTTTGCCGCCATCGCCTCCTGATGATCCTCCGCCACCAGCTCCATTTACAGTTACGGTAATTTCTGTAATACATACACCAGGTACAGTGAAAGATTGTGAGCTACCTGTATAAGTAAAAGTTTGTGTGCCTGTTACATTATTCCCAATTGTAAGAACTATTGTATCTTTATTAATACATCCGTTTCCATCAGTAACTGTTAAAATATATGTTGTTGTTGCCGATGGACCTGCTACAGGATTTGCTACCGAAGTACTTGATAATCCTGTTGAAGGACTCCAGCTATATGTGTAAGGAGTAACTCCATTGTACGCTGACGGTGAGCCACCAATAGCAAATGTCCCTGAACAAATTGCAGTATCACGTCCTGCATCAACTACCAAACCTGTTGATAATTCCATTGTATCAAAATCAACACAAGCATTATCATCTTTTACTCTAACAACATAAGTTGTTTGTGTTTTTAAATTTGTAGTCGGATTTGCAATTAAATTATTTGATAATCCTGTAGAAGGCATCCAAATATAAGTATATGGTGAAAGTCCACCCGATGCTGTTGGTGAGCCTCCTATTGTTACAGCATTTGTACACCAACCTTTATCAGTACCTGCGTCTGCAACAGGTGCAGAAGCAATAGTTAAAACCATAGTGTCTGTAATACTACAATTATAATGGTCACTTACTTTAACAACATAAGTAGTTGTAGATGAAGGAGAAGCTTCAGGGTTAGATGCTGAAGAATCTGATAAAGCTGTTGCAGGTGTCCATAAATATGAATATGGTGCAGTACCTGAAGTTGCTACTGGATAACCACCAATTGTTAAATGAGTACAAGTAATAGTGTCAATTCCTGCATCTGCAATTGGAATTGGGTCAACCAAAACTTCAAGTGAATCATAACTTATACAACCAAGTGAATCTGTAATTGTAACTTTGTATATTGTGGTTAGAGAAGGTGTTGCTGTAGGATTTGCTAAATTAGAATTATTTAAATCGCTAGCATGTGTCCATGAATAAGTATAAGGAGGTACACCTCTTGTTGCAACAGGATTACCGCCTATTACTATACTTTCTCCGTAGCAAATAAATGTATCAACTCCTGCATTGGGGTCGGCTGTTCCAACAGAAATATTAACAGTATCTCTACTTACACATCCATAATGATCGGTTACTTTTAAAACATAATCCAATTCATCATTGGGATAAACTGATGGATTTGCAACATTTGGATTTGATATTCTCATATAAGGTGACCAGCTATAAATATATGGAGGCGTACCCGATGAAGCGGAAGGCGATCCGCCAATTATAACAGAACCATTTTTACAAATATTTTTATCTATTCCTGCATCAGCTATTGGTGATGGAGCTCTCCTCACATTTACCGTGTCATAATCCACACATCCGTTACTACCGATAATTTTCAAAAAGTAATTAGTTGTATTATTCGGAGATGCTAAAGGATTTGAAACAGAAGTATTAGTCAAACCTAATGAAGGACTCCAAATATAAGTATATGGTGGGATACCGCCACTTGCTGTTGGGCTACCACCAATTTTTACATTTCCTGAACAAAGCCCGGTATCTTTTCCTGCATTGGCAATAGGAATAGGTCCTATTGTTAAAACAACTCCATCTGTGTTATAACATCCTTTTGAGTCTGTAACTTTTAAGTTATAAATTTTTATTGTTTGAGAAATTACTTCAACTTCAACTACAGGGTTTGCTATTTTATTATTTGAAAGGTCAGTATCCGGTGTCCACTTATAAGAATATGGAGGACTACCACCTGATGAAGTTGGTGAGCCACCAAGAGTAGCAGCTACACCCGAACAAACTGATACATCATCTCCTGCATCAACCACAGGAGGGATAAAAACAGTTAGTAGCATTTCGTCTTCTCCTGTACAACCTGCATCATCAACTATGGTTATTTTATAAGTTGTCGTTACATCTGTAAAAGATGTAGGATTAGGCACACTACCACTGTTTAAATCTGCCGAAGGTGTCCATGTGTAATTATAAGGTGGTGTTCCATTTTTTACCGTTGGAGATCCACCAATTGTCATTATTCCACCTTTACAAATTGAAGTATCTAATCCTGCATCTACAATAGGCATAGAATGAACTTCAACAAAAGTAGTATCCGAATAAACAGGGTTGCAAGTTCCATCAACAACAGAAGCTCTGTAGTAATAGCTTTTACTTGGTGTGATGTTCAGTTGAGTAGAATTTTCACCACTCATGTCTGTCCAGCTAGTTAGATTTTTAGATTTTTGCCATTGAATTGT
Source organism: Bacteroidota bacterium (assembly GCA_034723125.1). NCBI lineage: Bacteria > Pseudomonadati > Bacteroidota > Bacteroidota bacterium. Next base: position 3,926 of record JAYEOP010000567.1, read on the forward strand.
TCCAATATAGGTTCCTAAATTTATTTCTACACTTTCGCCTTCACATATTTCAACTTGTGCAATAAGTGATGTTGAGGTAAAAAGGAATAAAGTAAAAAATGATAGTAAAAATATTTTTTTTATAGTATTCATAGTCTTAACTTTTTTAATTATTCAAAATAAGTTTATTTTATGGAGATTCTTTTAAATACTGACGATTCTGAACCCTTAAGTTTTACAATGTAAATCCCAGCAGATTCATTATTCAAATCAATCTTTCCCTGATATCTATATTTTATTTTTCCAATCTTTTTATAATAAACTGTTTTTCCCAAAGCATTATAAACTTCTATATTCAATTCCGTATCATTTAAATATCCTTGAATAGCAATGTTAAATATTCCATAACTCGGATTTGGAAATATTTTAAAAGATAAATCATTTACAGAATTAAAAATTGACGTTGGCACTGATTTGACTTTAATACTATCCGTACTTGTACAACCATTGATATCAGTTACTAAAACAGTGTAAACTGTAGTAACATCAGGTGTAGCAGTAGGATTTGCAATTGTTGCATCATCTAAGCTTGCTACAGGTGTCCACGAATAAGTATAAGGTAAAGTACCTTTTATTGCAGTTGGATTACCGCCAATAGGAGTACTTTCTCCTTTATAAATAAAAGTATCCGTTCCAGCATCTGACTGCAAGGAAAAAGGTTGTGTTACTGACACATTAACAACTTCTTGAGAAAATGAAGTAATAAAAAATAGGGACAATAGTACTCCCATTATCACCCTTTTGATAATGTAAAAATTTTTCATAATTCTTATTTTTAGTGAAAAAATAAAATAAAGATTAAATCGACAACAAAGTTATAAATATTTTTTTAATCTCCAAAAATATATTTTTTAAAATTATCCAATTACTCTAATTTAAAATATTTCTTCTCTATCTTTGATGCTCTTAATGGTGTTCAATTATTCAATCTGAATAAAAGAACTAATAGGGAATTCCGTGAAAATCGGAAACAGTACCCGCTGCTGTAATTCTCGTTTCTAATAAAATTAGAAACATGGATTTCGGTCATTCAATACCACTGTGCAACATGAAGCATGGGAAGGTTACCGAAATCAGAGAAAAGTCAGAAGACCTGCCATTGAAGATGTTATTATTTGCTTTCGGGATAAAAAGTAATGGATGAATTCTGAATTATCACAGTTTATTCAAGGCTAACCGGAAGTTTTAAAAGCAATTATTTTTTTAACTTTTAAAACTTTTATTAAAATGGAAAAATTACTTAAAACGAAAAAAACAATAGTGTTGTTTTCCGCATTAATTGTGGTTTTTAATTTCAATTTGTATTCTCAAAAAAATGAGAAGCAGGATTCGTTAAAATCTTACACCCTTGACGAGGTTATTGTAAGTGCCTCAAAAACAGAGCAAAACCCTTATGATGTTGGCAGAAGTATAAGCGTTATTGATGCTAATCAAATAAATAACTCAATGTTTGAGAATGTTGGTGATTTGCTTAAAGCTACAGAAGGAATTCAAGTAATTGGTTCAAGACAAAATGCAGCTTCTAACCAAAGCTTATTTATCAGAGGAACAAACAGTTATCATTCGGTGGTGATGATTGACGGCATAAGAATCAGCGACCCTTCTTCTGTAAATAATGCCATTGAATTATCGGAGTTATCACTCGTTAATGTTGAACGCATTGAGATAATTCGTGGTTCGCATAGTACAATTTACGGTTCTTCTGCTATTGGAGGAATTATTAATATTATCACAAAAAAGAATAGTTCAAACTTTTTAAATGCAGGTGTTTCATTAAAAACAGGAACGTTTGGAAAAGGAAATTATTCAACAACTGATAATGTATTTTTAAATTTAAATTTTAAAAACGGATTATATTTTGACATTTCCGCCTTTCAAAAAAATGTTAAAGGCATTGATGCAACTCTTGATACCATAACAAATCCGGCAACATTCAATAATCCCGATAAAGACAATTTTGAAAAAATTGATTACTTGGCAAAAGCAGGTTACAGAAATAATAATATTGACTTTTTTGTTTCATACAAAAAAACAAGTCAAAGAGCTGACCTTGACAAAACTGCATTTAAAGATGATGATAACAGATATATTGATTTTAACAGGAGCTTATTAAACTACGGTGTTAATTACAAATTATCGGATAATTTTTCAATGTCTTTTTCAGGTGGATATTCCCAAATGCAAAGGAAAGATATTGACGATTCATCTGTTGTAAGTAATTTAGGAACTTATGATCACCAATATGCAAAAAGTATTTTTGACGGTTCATACTTGACAAACGAAATGCTTGCAAAATATAATTCAGGGAAAATATCAGCAATTTTGGGAGTAAATCTCAACGAAGAAAAAATGAATAATTTCAATTATGTTTATTCTTACAGCTCATATTTTGGAGTTTATGAATCAACAACAGATTTGGATTCCCTTGATTTAAATTCTAAAACCAAAAGTTTGTTTTTCCATACGGATATTAATGGCAAAATAATTTCAGAGAAACTTAAAGCATTAAATCTCAGCATTGGAGCAAGAGTTTTAAATCATAGTAGTTTTGGAAATAATTTTGTTTATGAAATTAATCCTTCTTACAAAATAAATCCCGCAACAATTTTTTATGCTTCATATTCTACTGCTTTTAATGCACCATCACTTTACAGACTTTATTCTCCCTACAAAGGTTTTGGATTTTACTCATCAAGAGGAAACGAAAATCTAAGTCCTGAAACATCCCTTTCTTTTGAGTTTGGATTTAAACAAAAAATAAATAAAAACACCAACTTTTCACTTGCGTTTTTCAATACAAAAATTAAAAATTTAATTGAATATGTTTATTTATGGGACAAAAACATAGGAATTGATACACTTGGAAATGACTGGCTAAGAAATGATTATAAAGGCGATACTTATATTAATTTATCAGAACAAAAAATTAACGGAGTAGAATTAGCATTTAATACCGAAATTGAAAAAAAAATTTTTATTAGTGGAAATTTTACATATTTAACAGGCTTAACAATTGCCAGCACTGATGGAATTGATACATCTCAAACAGGAGGACATCATGTACAATTATTTGAAAGCGGAATTTTTGTTGACAACAAAGAAAACGAAAATCTTGGCTTGATAAGACGACCAAGCAGTATGATTGACCTAAGTATTACTTATTTGATTTCAAAAAAATTGAGATTTAATTTCGCCTCACATTTTGTAGGTCAAAAGTTTGATGTTGCTTACAATTCCACACTGGGACCCTATGGAGCACTTGACAAGGAATTTGTAAAAAGTTATAATGTTTCAGATATTTCATTGAAGTACGATATTCTAGAAAATTTATTTGTTGCAATTCAGGTAAAAAATATTTTTGACACTGATTATATTGAAATAAACGGATATTCAACAA
>JAYEOP010000568.1 GCA_034723125.1 Bacteroidota bacterium
TAAATTATTTTTTAAATAACAATACAAATTGCAAAGTATTTTTAAATTCCTGAATAATTATTCGGTTCTCTGTTGATTTGTGTGGATGAAAAAAAATTAAAGCCACAGACTTCGTCTGTCGAAGACAGATTCACAGATTAAAGGGGGGTTCTATAAATACATTTCTTTTAAGAAACAAAGATAATGAATACGATGCAAGGCACAAATTTTTCATTGTTAGCTTTTCGTTGATTATTCTTCTATTCCTTTATTTTCATCATTTTCTATTCTTTTTCCCAGTTGTTTTGCATTTAAAGGTGAAATAACTTTCTTTTTTGTAGTCTTTTCCAGTTGTTTCCGTGCTACATTAGCCACTTTTCCACCTTTACGTGCTAGCTGTTTATTTTCATTAAGTGTCTTTGGTTGTTTTTCTTTCGATATTTCAGTCGTTGATGCTTCTGCCAACATATTAAACACCAATTCTAAATTCGTCATATTATCTCGTAAGTTTTCTTTCTTCAAATCTTTAAAATCCTTATACTCACGAGTTGTCATGCCTGACCAAGCTTTTGCTATTTCATCTGTCAGAATAGCATATTCAATTCCTTTTTTAATTCCGTGCAAGTCCCATTCATCAGTTAACTCTTTACGAACTTCAATACTTTTCAATCGCTGGTTAATCCAATTTACTGAATAGCCTTTTTTCAAATAGGTTTCCATTGCACGGTCAAATGCAAGTTCTGGGTCTTCTGTCTCTTCTATTCTTTCATAACCAACTTTTGCTAACCATGTCTTGAAAGGTTCAGCTTTCGGTGATGGAATAGATTGAATTAATCGTAATAGTTGTTCTGTATCAGCGACATCTGTTATTCGCTTTTTACCATCTGAAGATTTCATTTTCAACTGTCCGATTTTTTCGGACACTTCACTTCCTTCTGATTTTAATTTACTTTTTAAATCAGACCAATATTTTCTTGGCCTTTCACTTCCTGTTAATACTCCAATAACATCAATGATTGAAAAATACCATTTTTCTTGGTCACTATCCCAATGAACTCTAACTCTTTGGTCTTGAAATAATTTTATTGCATTCTCTTTTGTCATACTTTTAAATTTTCAATCACAAAGATACATAAATTAAAAATTTTTAGCAGTTTTTTCAATTTTGTGATATCGTTCTCACAATGAAAGCTAACGGCAATCTGGCTAATAACCCAAACCACCGATTAAATTTTTGTCAAATATAAAGCTATTTCTGCTTTGCTTAAAAATAATTTGTTTTTTTTAGGTTACGTTTTTATAATTGCTTCTTCCAGTGATATTGGAAAAATATATGACTGTCTTCTGTCTTTTCCTTGTATAAATTTCATTTATAAAAATAGAAATTATTCCTTTGGTGGCAAATTTGATTACTCCCAGTATTTGAAATAGAACCAATTATTCTAATTAGCAAAGTAGAAACATAGTTTAATTGAATATTTCATAATTATTTAAAAATTATTACTTTTGTAATCATTAAAAAAACTAAAATCCGTGTTTATGCAAAGTAAATCAACAATTCTAATTATCCTAATTTCTTTCTTACTAATAACTCAAACTATCTCGGCTCAAAACCTTAAAATTAA
>JAYEOP010000569.1 GCA_034723125.1 Bacteroidota bacterium
TTCAAATGATAATTCAGCAACATTCTTTAAAGGTGATGCACTTATTTTTGGTTTACGATTATTATATTCATTTGATATTTAATGGATATTGTATGAATATCTTGTTTTAATAAAGAAATTTCAAATGTAAGCTCAGAATATATAGTTACTTTTGAATATGATTGGTACTCAGGGATTAAAGATATTTTTGCTGACCCAAGTTCTCTAACGAGCATTTGTTTTTGTAAGATGTTTTTTGGACATGAATATTATCAAACTTTTAAACTGGATATTTTAAATCGTACTGATTTAACCACTTATGAAAAATGGCGAATTGATGTTGAATTTAAAGAATAAAAATTATGAAAAAATATATATTTCTTTTGTTGCTCCTTTTATTTAGTCTTGTAAATTATTCACAAACGAATAAGAAAAACATAGACCTATCATTTGATATAGGCTTAAAATATATGCTGTTTGATTCTTATTCAGGTCCTATCATGGGGCTTTCTTTGAATTTTGATAACAAGTTTCAAGTAAATTTGCGTAATGACATAACTCTTTTAGTTGGGAAGAAACTATATAAAGTTGATAGCTCAGGCACTCCTTATTATTTAGACGAACATATTATAAAGAACTATAGTACACTTAATTACATTGAAGTTGCTTATAATCTTAGCAAACCACAAAAAAATGAACTGTATTTGGGTTTGGGCTTAGGGTGGATATGCCACAATGAAGCTTTGAATTATCGATTAAATGGTGATTATGGATACCCTGTAATTACCAGTTCTATAAATTATAAAGTAAAATGGTTGATTATTGAAGCAAGGAGTGATTTTAATTTATCCAAAAATCCTAAACATAAATACAATCATTTGATGCCTTTTTCACTCGGTATTATCTATAAATTTAATCCTTTGAAAGAGGATGATTAACGTAAAAGGCATCTTAATTTTTTATGATACACTTAGAAATAGCAATGTAGAGAGTTTCTCTTTTACTGAAAAATATTTTAATTTGCACAATGCAAACTATAAATTTTCAATTATTTAGTGCCTCTAAGAAAACTATCAAATTTTATGATTTCTAAGATTTTTGATGAGATTTTTATTTTTTGAGACGAGGCGATGCCTTAGCATCAGTGAGTTGAGAAAGATAAAAATATCGCAAAAAGATAGGAATCTAATTTTGCAGAGTTTTCTTAGAGACACTATTTAGTCCAGAAAAATTATAACCTTATACTAAACCGCTATTAAGATGCTGATTAAGAAAATAAATTATTTTTGTTTTGTTTTTCTTCACAAAATTCTTGCATAGCTGTGGCTACGGAATAATTTTTTGAATAAAAACAGGGCGAAAAGAAATGTTTTATTTTCAGTATCTTGATGGCGGTTTAGTATTACTCATTTTTTTGATATTCCTGCAATAAGTAATGCACCCCCAATAAAAATAGCCATATCGCCAATATTGGTTTTGCTATGTAAAAAGTCAGGTAAATAAACAATTATCGTTAACAAAGCTAAAATTCCAGCAAGTACTAATGCTGAGATACGTGCTTTAAAATTGATTATTATATTGATTGCAGAAAGAATAAACACAATTCCAATAAAATACA
>JAYEOP010000570.1 GCA_034723125.1 Bacteroidota bacterium
GGCTGGAAATACAAGAAAAGACATTGAAAAAAAATTGGGAGAAAGTGTTATAAGCCCACTGAATGCAAAAGAATTAGGAAAACGAAATAACGATGAAATTAATAGAATTGAAGAATAAACAACGAAATGCCAATCGAGTACGCGGCTGACGGAGTAATCTCCGCCAGTATTCCTTCGTTAAAACTACGACTAACAAAGTGCAGCTCTCACAATTAATCCCGCACCTTTTGGACGGGACCACCAAGCCCTTCAACTTAGTTCAGGATAAACCAAGCGGGTCTTTTCTATAAAAATTGGAACAGGCTGTACTTGGCGGTTCGTTAGATAATACTAAACCACCATCAATTTAATTAAAAAGAATCTAGTATTATGCCGATGGATTAGCATAGCTTGTACCGCAAAATTTCGGTATTAAGAAAATTTATTTTCTGTTACATGATAACCTTTCGGTATAAAAGAAAGAATTAATTGTGTTTTTGGATTAACATCTTTTTTGACCACAGGAAACATATCCTTATATTTGACAAAAATTTAATTGGTGGTTAGGGTTATTAGACAGACTGACATTGGCATTCATTGTAGAAAAACGTTTTCCCAATAAAAATCCGGACTAACAAAAAAAAGATTAATTTTGAAGTTGATATTTTGAAAAGATAATATGACAAAAGAAACTGCAATAAAATTATTTCAAGACCAAAGGGTTAGAATTCAATGGGATGATAAACAAGAAAAATGGTATTTTTCAATCGTTGACATTATAGGTGTGCTAACTGAGAGTGTTAATCCAAATAATTATTGGAAAGTACTAAAAAGCCGACTCAAGAAAGAAGGGAGTGAGTTGGTTACAAATTGTAACCAACTGAAAATGGAGTCGTCTGATGGTAAATATTATAAAACAGATGTTGCAGATACAGAACAACTTCTACGATTAATTCAATCTATTCCTTCACCGAAAGCCGAACCTTTTAAAGTATGGTTGGCTAAGGTTGGATATGAACGAATTGAAGAGACAGAAGACCCAGAACTTGCATTTGACAGAGCAATGGAAACATATCTGAAAAAAGGATATTCTAAAAACTGGATTAATCAACGTCTAAAAAGTATTGAGGTCAGAAAAGAACTAACTGACGAGTGGGATTTACGTGGTGTAAAAAAAGGATTGGAGTATGCAATTTTAACTGATGAAATCACTAAAGCATGGACTGGCTTTACAACAAAACAATACAAGAATCTCAAAGACTTAAAAAAAGAAAATCTTCGAGATAATATGACAAATCTTGAGTTAGTTCTAAATATGTTGGCAGAAACAACAACAACCGCATTATCAAAAAAAGAAAAACCAAAGACATTTAGTGAAAATAAGAAAGTAGCAAAAAAAGGTGGTGACGTGGCTGGAAATACAAGAAAAGACATTGAAAAAAAATTGGGAGAAAGTGTTATAAGCCCACTGAATGCAAAAGAATTAGGAAAACGAAATAACGATGAAATTAATAGAATTGAAGAATAAACAACGAAACGCCAATCGAGTAGGCGGCTGACGGAGTAATCTCCGCCAGTATTCCTTCGTTAAAACTACGGCTAACAAAGTGCA
>JAYEOP010000571.1 GCA_034723125.1 Bacteroidota bacterium
TAGATTCTCCTCCGTAGCTTTAGCGAAGGAGGATTTAGTTATCTGTCTATTCGGAATTTGACTGCGAACTGCCGACTGTGGACTGTTTTTTACTGCTGACTGAAGACTGCCGACTGGTAATTTGTTTTTTCGTAACACATAACTCTAAGTACTTTAGGCACTTTAAGTACTCTAAGTACTTCTTTTTGTTTATTCGTCTTTTATAAAACTCACACTGCTGAATAGTGAAATTTTTGTTACTTTTGTAATGTGATTTATACCAATTGAATACTGTATTTTTAAAGAATCAAAAATTAAATATATGAAAGCAATATTAGTTTTTATTTTAATACTTACAATTTTTTCTTCTTGTAATAAAAAAATAAACCAAAACAGAAAAACACCAAATGTTAGTCCAAGTAATACACAGGCAACTATAGGTAATTCCGAATTTGTAAATTTAAAAGTTGCCCAAAACAATAATATTTTTGCCTTTGATCTTTTTAAAAAAGTAAAAGAAGAAAATAAAAATTTATTTTTCTCACCATATAGTATATCTGCTGCTTTAGCAATGACTTATGCAGGAGCACGAAATGAAACTGAAATGGAAATGAGTAAAACTTTAAAATTTAGTCTTGACAAAAATAATTTTCACCGAAGTTTTAAAATGATGTCGGATACTTTAGTGGAAAATGCTAAAACAAAAGGAGTGGAAATCAACATTGCAAATTCACTATGGGCTCAAAAAGATTATTCATTTCTTGATGAATATTATGATTTAACAAAAAAATATTACAATTCAGGATTCAAATATGTTGACTTTATTCATCAATCAGAGAAAGCCCGAAAAACAATTAATAAATGGGTTGAAAAAAAAACGGAAGAAATGATTCCTGATTTGTTAGCTGAAGGAACAATAACAGACGAGACAAGGTTAGTTTTGGTAAACGCAATATATTTTTATGGAATTTGGGATGAAGCATTCAAAAAAAAGCTAACAAAAAAATCAATATTTTATCTTACAAAAGAAAAAAATAAAGAAGTTGATTTTATGAACCTTTATCGAAAACAAATTCAATATTATGAAAACAATTTGATTCAAGCAATTGAATTGCCCTATGCAGGTAAAAATATTTCAATGATGATTTTGTTACCAAAGGAAAGAAATGGTATCCAAAAGCTTGAAAAATATTTGAGTAATTCAAACTATGAAAATTGGTCAAATTCTCTTGAGGAAAGAAAAGTTAATGTTTCCTTACCAAAATTTGAAATGGAATCCTCTTATGATTTAGCCAATATTTTGGGAGAACTTGGAATGCCCTTAGCCTTTACAGATATGGCTGATTTTTCGGGAATGACAGGGAAAAAAGATTTAAAAATAAGCAAAGTAATACACAAAGCGGTTATAGAAGTTAGCGAAAAAGGAACAGAAGCAGCAGCATCAACAGCAGTAACAATGATTGAAACAACTTCTTTAATATCTGAGAAAAAAGTTATTTTTAATGCCAATCATCCTTTTATCGTAATTATCAGAGACAAAAAAACAGAGGCAATATTGTTCTTGGGAAAAGTTTTTGATCCTGAAGCATAGCAAAGTAAATAAAAATGA
>JAYEOP010000572.1 GCA_034723125.1 Bacteroidota bacterium
TCGTCATTACTTGCATCATCTACCAGAACTACTTCATCAACAATATCAAAAGGCACTTCGTTAAAAGTTTTTTTTAATGTTTTTGCAGCATTATAAGCAGGTAAAACAACAACTATTTTTTGACCATTAATCATGGATTCATATTTGAATTTAACTGCAAAAGTATAAAATTGAAATGATTTAATTTGTAAAAAGCAGAAGTAATACGAAAGCAAAATGAGGATTATAAAAATTGTGTTTTATGTTGAGTGTGTCGGATAAAAAATATCAAAATTCTTAAAGACAATATCCTAAAATAAAATTTATAAACATAGAGGGGGAAAAATAGCCCGAGCTCTCATCTTTTGAAATTTATTTTTATCTTTGCCTGAGATTAAAAAATATGAAAATAATAAGAGCAGGAAAGGATTACGATAGTCCTTCTCCCTATAAAGTTTTGAATTGATTTTTGATGATTCATAAATATTGGTAAATAGTTGTCAATTAATAAAATAACCCTATGGAAAAACTAAGTGTTTTGATTATTGGAGGATATGGAATTGTCGGTATGGAAGCAGTTAAGATATTATCTGCATTACCCCAATTTAAAATTTTTGTAGCTGGAAGAAATGTTGAAAAAGCTCAAAAAGTTGCAACAACTTATAATTGCGATTGGAAGTATATTGATGTTGATGAAAGAGCATCAATTGAAGTAGCATTGAAAGATATAGATATTGTTTTAAATTGCTTTATTAGCATGGATAAAGTTAATGTTTCCGTTGCCGAAATAGTTGCTACTACCGGCAAAAAATATATTGATGTGGCAGGTTTGCCTTTAGAACATCAATACAAAATAAAAGAGCTTCATGAAAAAGCTAAAAGTACAGGGGCATTACTAATAACCGCTTTTGGTGTTAATCCAGGTATTGCAGGGATACTTTTAAAATATCATGCAGATTTATTAGTAGAAGTTGATAAAACGGAGATATTATTTACTATGGGAGCAAATTTTGATGAAATTTCTTTATTGTCATTAATTGGCATAGGTGATCTTATGCTAATTCCTCCAAAGATATGGAAAAATAACGAATTGATTGCTCCTGATAAATCCAGTAAAAAGGAATTTATCGGGGAACCATTTAATAAAAAAATGTATTTTAGTTCCGGAGTAATTACTCCTGATATATCAGCCATGGAGGTAATGCATAAAATTAAAACTGTAGAATTTTGGTCAGCTATTGAACGCTTTTGGATATCAATAGTTTTGTATTTTAGTATAAAAAGAGGGAAAACAAAAACGAAAGAAAAAGCTTCTCTTCTCTTGAAACGTCTTAAAAGAATAGGGAGTAAGAAAAAATATCATACGGAAACTAATATTACGGTAAAAAGTTTTGCTATAAAAGATGGAAAAAAGTCAACAATTGAAACAAGTTTTTACTGTACTGAGGTGTTTGCAACAGCATTGGCACCCTCAATAGCTTGTTCTCTAATTTATGAAGGTGGGATAAATACAACAGGAGCCTTTTATGCAACGGAAGTTGTTAATTCCAAGGACTTTGTGAGTAAATTGAAAGATAGTAATATACATTTTAACGAGATTTTTGA
>JAYEOP010000573.1 GCA_034723125.1 Bacteroidota bacterium
ATTTAGCCAAGCTGTCATTGGGTTTTGTAACTTAATGACAATCAAATGACTACTTTATTACATTAGATTCAAGCGACAGGATACAGATAATATTCTAACAGTCAAAAACATACGAGTTTTCTTATAGCCACTATTTATAGAACCTCCCTTAGCAAAATTGGATTTTACAAAAAATTCGGTTTTATGTCAAATACTGTGGCTTTAATATTTTTTTTGCCCACACAAATCAACATAGAACAAAAAAATTCTCAATAATTCAAATTATTTTTTATTCAGTTTAAATTATTATTTTTAAATTTACAATTTTATTAATGTTATTAAAAGTGAATTTTGAAATACATATACTTTCAAGTGCTACGGGAAGTCTCTCAACAAGACTTAATCAATCTGCTCAATATTTGAAAATTCATAACAGCAATATTCTTGTTGATTGTGGTGAAGTAACGCAATTTCAAATTGCAAAATTCGGATTGAGTTTTCAAAAAATTGAACATATTTTTATTAGCCATCTTCATGCAGACCATTATGTCGGGCTTATTGGACTTATCAATACTATGAATTTAAATCATAGGGAAAAAGAATTAAATATTTATTGCCCTGAAGATTTAAAGGAAATAATTGATGTTCAATTGAAAAAATCAGGGACAATATTGAGGTATAAAATAATTTATCATTTTACTTCAGATAGTAATTCTTTCACTCTTTTGAATCATAAAAGTTTTATTGTCAGGTCAATTCCTTTAAAGCACAGAATTCAAACAACAGGATTTGTTTTTAAAGAAAAATTGCAAGATAGAAAAATAGACAAAGAAAAAATAAAAGGAAAGGAAATACCGATTGAAGCATTTAATATTTTGAAAAAGGGTAGAGATTATTTTGATAAAAATGGCAATGTTTTTACTTCTGAATATTTTACATATCCACCACCACAGCCAAGAGTTTATGCTTACATTACTGATACTTTGTACCACGAAAAAATAATTCCTGAAATTAGTGGTGCAGATATTTTATACCACGAATCAACTTTTGACAAATCAATGCAAGAACGTGCAACGGAAAGATTTCATTCAACAACTATTGATGCGGCAACAATTGCAAAAAAAGCAAAAGTAAAAAAGCTGATACTCGGGCATATTTCTACAAGATTTAAAAATCCTGAAAATTTTGTTAAAGAAGCACAAGAAATTTTTCCCAATACCGAAATAGCAGAGGAAGGGAAAAGATTTACGATTGGTGATTGAGAAGTGAAGATTGAGAAGTGAAGAATTGTTTAGATTCTCCTCCGTAGCTTTAGCGAAGGAGGATTTGTTTATATTTTCACGCAAAGACGCAAAGAAGAATTGTTTAGATTCTCCTCCGTAGCTTTAGCGAAGGAGGATTTGTTTATCTCTTTATGGATGTCCAGACTGGCTAACTTTGAATCGCAAGATTTTTCCGACTGAAGACTGCCGACTGTGGACTGAGGACTGTTCTTGACTGCCCAATAGTCTATCTTCTGAAGTTTCTGAAAAAGTAGTGAACTTGCTTTTTTTAACCACTCCTCCTCGCAAGGGTGCATGTTCTCTTATACTTTTGTGATTTTCC
>JAYEOP010000574.1 GCA_034723125.1 Bacteroidota bacterium
ATTTAAATGACATATCATTATCACCAAAATGATAAATAAAAGAATCCAACTTTCCAGAGCTTATAATAGATTGATTTGTAAAATTAAACTTATTATCTAACAAACATTGTGTGCTGTCATTTACAGTAAATACAGATTCAGGCATTGGATACACAATCAAATATTGATTTATTGAATCCTTGCAATTGTTATCTGTTGTTTCAATTAGTTTGACAAAATGCGTATCAGGAATACCAAAACTATAATTCAATGTATCACTTATGCTTTTGGAAGTATCGTTTACAATCCATGTTGTAAAACCTTTGGGATTTTGAAAATTCAATGGGTTTAAAAGTGTGTAATTATTCCCTGTTAAACATTGACCGCTATCATTAACATTTATTTTTGCAACAGGCATTGGAAATACAATCGTTTTTTTATCAATGGAATCAACGCATCCCAAGTCCGACCAGGCAATTAGAGTAACTGTAAATGTATCGTCCTTGTTGTACGAATAACTACTGTTTGTTTTGCTTGACAAATTCCCGTCTCCAAAAATCCAGATAAAAGTATCAAGATTGTTGTATGTTACCGATGAGGTATTTGTGAAAACAAAATTATTAGCTCTCAAACATTGACTACTGTCATTAATTCCAAAATCAGAAACCGGCATTGGAAAAGTATAGGCTGTTTTTGTTATTGAATCTTTGCAAGCAAATTCTGAAGCAATAACTAATTTTATTTTAAAAGTATCATCTGTTGCGTATTGATGCACAGGATCTTTTAAGCTGGAATTCACATAGTCTCCAAAACTCCAATAATAATTTGAAACAGAAGTATATGGGATAGAAGACCTGTCAGTGAAATTAAATTTGTTCCATCTTACACATTGCATACTGTCATTTATCAAATAATCAGCAATTGGCATAGGCCATACTGCAACATTTTTGGATAAAGAATCCTTACAATTCAAATTAGATTCTGCAATAAGCTTGATTTGATAATAGCCATGAATATTGTATGAATATATTGGATTGATAACTGATGAATTGTTACTATCTCCAAAATTCCAATGATAAGTTTGGGATCCCGAATTGATTATTGAGTTATTTGTAAAAACAAATTGATTTCCATAAAAACATTGTGAATCATTGTTTATCGTAAATTCCGGAACTGGAGAAGGAAAAACATAGACCGTTTTATTTAATGAATCTTTGCATCCGAGATTTGAAGTAAGAACAAGCTTTACTGTAAAAGTATCATCTGTTGTGTAAGTGATGGTTGGGCTTGCTTGTGTTGATTGCTGGCTATTTTCAAAATCATAAGAATAGCTTTGTGTCCCTGAATTTATTGTGGAGCCATCTGTAAAAACAAATTGATTTCCATTAAAACATTGCTGATTGTTGTTAATGCTGAAAGCAGGCTCAGGTGATGGAAAAACATAAGTTGTTTTGCTCAGTGAATCCCTGCAATTTAAGTTTGATGTGGCAATTAGTTTTACGGTAAAAGTATCGTCTGTTGAATAATTAATTGTTGGATTGTTGAGGGTTGACTGTTGGCTGTTGCCAAAATCCCAAACATAGTTTTGTGTGCCTGAATTTATTG
>JAYEOP010000575.1 GCA_034723125.1 Bacteroidota bacterium
CTCGGGGTGGATATGTGCCGGCCCGAATTTTATGTGATTTCCTCGATGTCAATATCCTGACCAGTATCAGAATCGAACATTATCTTCCCGGTGCCAACAAGCAGAGGATTATAATACCCCCCAAATCTAGGACAGTTGCTTAAGGTGTAAAATGAGCATATTATAGTGAAAAAAGGAGGCTCATTTATGGGTAGTATCAGAAAAAATCACAGTGCATCGTTCAAAGCAAAAGTTGCGCTTGAAGCCGTCAAAAAAGAGAAGACAATTTCCCAGTTATCCAGTGAATATGGTGTACATTCAAACCAAATCAATCTGTGGCGCAACCGGGTTCTAGAGGAACTACCTAGTATCTTTTCCCAAAAACGTAAGAAAAAGGAAAAAGAGACAGAAGAACTTCAGTCAGAACTTTATCAGCAAATCGGACAATTAAAGGTTGAATTAGACTGGCTTAAAAAAAAATCTAGACTGCTCAGTTGAACTAAAACGCCAATCTATTGATATAGATAATTCCCAGATACCGATAGCTCGACAATGTGAGCTCCTGGGTGTTAGCCGGTCAAGCTACTACTACCAATCATGTAAAGATGATAGCTATAATCATCTACTTATGCGATTGATCGACGAGGAATTTACTCGGTGCCCGTTTTGCGGCATTAAAAAAATGACAGCAGTTTTAAGGCGCCAGGGGCACCAGGTCAACCCAAAAAGAATAAGACGGTTAACACGACTTATGGGTCTTGAAGCAATATATCCAAAACCGAATCTAAGCAAAGTTGCAAAAGAACATAAGATATATCCGTACTTATTACGAAATATTAGCATAAAGCGTGTCGATCACGTGTGGTCGACAGACATAACATACATAAGGTTAAATCAGGGATTCATTTATCTTGTTGCTGTAATAGACTGGTTCAGCCGGTATGTTCTCAGCTATGAATTTTCAACCACATTAGATAAGGCGTTTTGCATAAAAGCTTTGCAAGATTCCTTAAAAATGGCTACCCCAGAAATTTTCAACACTGATCAGGGCAGCCAGTTTACCAGTAATGCCTTTACCGGTATTTTAAATGACGCCAAGATTAGAATTAGTATGGATGGACGAGGTCGAGCCTTGGACAACATTTTTATAGAACGGCTTTGGCGTAGTGTAAAATATGAACGTGTATATCTTCGCAACTATGAAACCGTTCATGAAGCCACTCAAGATATAGGAGAGTATTTTGATCTGTACAATAACAGACGTCTTCATCAATCATTAAAGTATCAAACTCCGGCAGAAGTATATCTGAATGGATTTATTTAATGAAAAATCTTCAAATGAATGATTGTAATTGGGGCTCTGCCCCAAACCCCGGGATTTATCGCATTCTTAGCTTCCGGATGAACACTCAAAAAGAAAGGCCGAGCTAAAAAACTCGGCCCATCCGTATAGCTACTCGCATCGGCGCTCGAGTTGCCTCCCGGCATTGCTCTATCCTCCGTGCGAATGTCAGATGTTTACCGAAGTGCTAGCAAAAATGCAACGTGAAACTTTGTGTTAGTCCGAGTTGTTGATTGATATACTTATATAATATATCATGTAA
>JAYEOP010000576.1 GCA_034723125.1 Bacteroidota bacterium
GTCCAGTAACCACCATAATTTCCACCCATAGGAGAGTGGTTTAAGTAAACAAGTCCTTCTTCTTTACACATTTTGAATTTATTATTTGCAGGATATATTTGTATGTTTGGAAGCGGATTTACTTTGATTTCTACAGTATCGTATTTTGGACAATGAGGCATTCCTACAATATAACTTTGTTTGCTACTTCCTATACCTGCTAAGCTTGGGGAAAAATTTCCAAATGAGTCAATAAAGTTACCAATCCAAAATCCGTTTTTTGGATATCCGTTTAATTGAAAAAGACTATCGTATTTACAAAGTTCAAAATCATCTCCGGCATTTGGATTTTCAGGTGATTTAAAAACTCTAAAACTAAATGAATCTGAATTTTTGCAATTGTTAGAATCAGTAAATAAATAGTTGAATGTGAATTTTTTACCATTGAAAAAAGTAACATTATTTAAATCAAAAATATAATTCGATTTTCGTTTTATTACTCCTTGTCCTGACCAAATACCTGACAATGGAAATGCTTTTCCATTGAGTAAATATTCTTGTTCATCTGAGCAAATACTATCTTCATCCAGAGTGTAAATATTAGGTAATGAATACTCTGTAACAAAAATTGTGTCCGAATTATAACATCCGATATTATCAGTTATCTTGCAAATGTAAGTTCCTGAATCATGAATTATTATATTCTTTTTGTTTTTTGTGAAATTTGTATCGTACAATTTTGTCCATTCCAAAGAAGATGAATTACCTCCGTTTAAAATATAGTTGACATCTAAACTAATGCTATCGAATATGCAAAATCCAATATCCTGACCATGATTAACAAATATTGAATTAACATCTACATCCATACTAACTGTATCAAAACACCCTGCCTGATCTTGTATTATTGCCGTATATGTTTTATCTTGAAATAATTGTGCTGTTTGAATTGATTGTGTTGTGTCGTTTGTATTCCAATTTATAGAAGTATATCCTTTATTATTAGAAATTTGTAATGAAATTGTCAGGCTGTTGCCAGAACAAATGTTTGTATCTTGTAGCGAGTTTACAAAAAGAAAAGAATCGGTTGTTAAAGTATCATAATATAAATTTGTATCCCCCAAGTTGTTAGAAACAGAGAGTGATAAAGGATAAATACCGGGCTTATCAAATTGTTTTATTATTGAATCACCTAAAATTTCATTTCCATTATTAATAGTCCATGCAAAATTTAAAAGTGTCGTATTAATTGAAATTGCTTTAAAATTATATTTGCCACATCCAAGATTTGTAATATTTATTAAAGCATTAGGATTTATTCTGTAATAAGCTTTTGATGTAAAACCATAAAGAGGACAACTATTATCCTTTGCTGATACAGTAAAGAAATTAGGAGTTTTCTTAGAAGTATCCAAAGGAGGCAATATTAAAATTCCTTTTGGACGTTTAGGATTAGTTGTATTAATCTGCCAATTGGCATTTGCAATTGAAGAATCCCACCAAATTTGTACTGTATCATTAACATCAATATCTGATGTAGTAAAAACAATTGTATCGCCTGTTGCAGATGAGGAAGCATTTAAAACAGGATTATGATTATT
>JAYEOP010000577.1 GCA_034723125.1 Bacteroidota bacterium
TTTATTTGAACGAAAAAAAGCCTTTAATTTCTGTAAAAGCTCTTTATATTTTATCAGCATTAAAAATGCTTATTAATAAAAAAGCGTAGATGCAATCTATGCTTAGTGGGGGGCTGATCTCCAAAAAACGCATGAAGGACAATTTAAACCAGATGTTACAACGATAAAAACTTTACGTTACAAAAACAAAAAGGCACAAGCAAATGCATTGTGCCAGTTTTTGTTTTTCTACAAGCTTGGACTATTGGATTATTGTTGCTGATAAGCCTGTATATTTCTTTACCATGCTAATTTAGTTAAAATATGGCACTGACATAAAATGCTAAAAATATTACTATATAAATCAAATATGTATAGATATTAATTTTTTTAATCAAATTATTAAAAATAGAATCATCCTTTTCATATTTAAAAGGAATAATTTTCATGTCATAGGAATCTCCCAAATGTTTACTAATGAAATTTATCAAACTTGGATATCTTATGTCTTTAGATGTCTGACATTTATATACAAGCCAACTTCTTATTATTGTAATAATAGCAAGAATACTCCATAATAAAATTTTAATAAATGTCATGATTACAAATTAATGAAGTTCTGAACTTTCTACTTCCTCTGGAGCATATCCTTTTAATGATTCATAATTCTTAGCATGAATTGCTGTTTTTGTTGGATCATAAGTAAACTTAGTATTTCCTCCTATAGCTTTTACCTCTGAAAATTCAAATATTGTTAATTTCGGAACAGAATAATCAGTTGAATTATCAAGGATACTCCAATTTATTGATTCATGAACAGGGCCTAATTTAGCTGTTGTAGTTAAGTTAAATTTATCATCGAGTGTAACAGAACCACCAATATATCCGACTTGAGATCCAACTTCAGCCGATGCACCATTATATAAAGCATTTGAAACTCCTTCCTCACTAATATTGGAATAAAATAAACTTGCAGCAGCACCATATGTAAGATCAAATCCTTTTCCAAAAAGGATAAATTTATCAGAACTCTCAGCTCCAACTTTTACTTCTGATTCCCATGTATATTTGGGCGGAGCTTTGTTGTAGTCTACAAGCTTAGGTAAATCTTTAGTTAAAGCAGTATATTGAAATAATTCGTGTTCTCCCTCCTTACCTTCATTATCAAAATTCCAATACTGTACTCTGGTTCTATTTTCATTCTGTAAAGTCGTAATTATTAATTTACCTGAACCAAGAGGACCAACCTCTCCAGTTAGTTTAATCAGATCATAGCTTGTAACTAAACAAAGTTCACCATTTTTATTATATTTCTTAATTTCAACTTTTTCTTCTAATCCATCAAGATCACTACACATAATTGGTTTATTCCCAGCAAACTGATAAGGAGTATACCATGGATAAGACTTTGTAAGAGGATCAACACTCAAAAATTTAGCGATTCTTGGATTGTATATCCTAAAACCATAATCATATTGATTCCCGGTACCTGAAACTTCATTGTCCATTTCTTTTCCATTGAACCCAAACCGATACTCAGCCAACGAATAGCCTCTATTCACCTGCAACATCCCAAACGGATAATAATCACTTGCTCC
>JAYEOP010000578.1 GCA_034723125.1 Bacteroidota bacterium
CTGATACTTGTTGTACATATTACAAAAGTTTTAAGAACAAAAACACCTGAAAAGTTCTATCCTTTTCTTCCTAAGTTATCAATTACAATTTTTATAATTGTTTTGGGGTTTTGGCTTGGTTGTTTGGGTTTTTAGAATTTGACTGTTGACTGAAGACTGTGGACTGTTCTAGACTGCCGACTGATTTGTTTATATTTTCACGCAAAGACGCCCCGATACAGTCATTCTTCCTTATGGGGCAAGTAAAGAACGCTAAGAAGAATTGTTTATTTGTTTATTTGGTGATTTGTTTATTTGTTTGAGTATGCAAGATACTGCTGACTTCTTTAATTGAAAGCTCCACGATACCGTCATTGCGAAGGAGGAACGACTGTGGCAATCTGATGAGTAGGAGTAATTTCTCGCAAAGACGCAAAGAACGCTAAGAAGAATTGTTTATTTGGAATTTGACTGCCGACTGTGGACTGCCGACTTTTTTATTTGAAAGCTCCAAGATACCGTCATTGCGAAGGAAGTATGACTGAAGCAATCTGATGAAAGAATTGTTTATCTGTTGATTTGTTTATTTGATGATCCATACGGACAAGTTTTGTTTATTTGGAATTTGACTGCTGGCTGGAGACTGCCTACTGCTGACTGAGGACTGTTCTTGACTACCTCTGCTAAAAAGCCCGAGATTGTTGCGGTCGTACATCCCTCACAATGACGATTTTATGGGTTGTTGTTGTAGGAATTGTTTATTCGTAACACATAACTCTAAGTACTTTAGGCACTTTAAGTACTTCTTTTTGTTTATCCGTAACACATAACTTTTAGTTTTCAACTCTAAGTACTTTAGGCACTCTAGGCACTTTAAGTACTTCTTTTTGTTTATCCGTAACACATACCTTTTACCTTTTAGTTTTTACCTTTTAGTTTTCAACTCACCTCAAAATCAAAACACTCCCCTTAAAACTCTCCCTTTTCCCCATAGTTCCTTTGGCGTAAATTTGATAATAATACGCTCCTACCGGGCAAGTTTTTCCTTTGTATTTTCCGTCCCATGAATCGTGAATATCGTTGCTTTCAAATACTTGCTCTCCCCAGCGGTTGTAAATTTTTATGTTGTATTCGATTATGAATGTTCCTTTTATTTGGAAACTATCGTTTACTTCATCTTCGTTTGGTGTGAATGTGTTTGGTGCGTAAATATGAAATTCTGTGGGAATGCAGACTTCGTTTGAAATTGATTTTATACTGTCGCCTTTTCTGTTGGCAACAATTCTGTAGCAGTAAAATTCTTGGTTTATTTTTGTGAAACTGTCTGTGAATGTGTAATTTTCCTGTAAAGACAATTCATGAATTGTCTCTACGAGGGTAAATTTATTTTTTGATTTGTTGAAAATTTGTATCTCATAACTTTCAACTCCTTGTTTCCATTGTTCATAACCCGTCCATTTTAATTTTGGGTAAATGCTTTTTGTTTCTGTTGTAAGGAGAATACTTTTGCCGTAATTTGTGTATTCGCTTTTGTAATCGCAACTATCAATTACAAACATTCTGTAAAAATATGATTGTTCATCAACTCGGTTGT
>JAYEOP010000579.1 GCA_034723125.1 Bacteroidota bacterium
AATTATTTTTGATGAGATTTTTACTTTTTGGAAATGAACTGATGCTTTTGCATCAGTGATTTGAGAAAAATAAAAATATCGCAAAAAGAAACATTTTTAATTTTGTAGAGTTTTCTAAGAGACACTAAATAAATCCCCTTAAAATAATTATCTGACAACTTTGTTATTATTTTATTCCTGAAAGCATCATAAGAATCAAACTCTGTCTTGTCATATAAAGTCATCGGGTATGTAATTTCAGTACCATCTTCTTCAATATAATGGACAGCACCTGTACCTACTGACTTTTGCCAAA
Source organism: Bacteroidota bacterium (assembly GCA_034723125.1). Lineage (NCBI taxonomy): Bacteria > Pseudomonadati > Bacteroidota > Bacteroidota bacterium. The sequence continues at coordinate 296 of JAYEOP010000579.1, forward strand.
AGTTCCAGTTTGGAAATCAGCCAGCTATCCAATCTGCAATTTTATCTATAAAACCACCTTGAGTCAGGGAGTTTGAATTCAGTAATTGCTCAACTTCAGAACCTTCATTAAAAAACATTGTATTGTCAAAACAATTTATTTCCTTTCTTTCTGATGCTAAAATGTTTTGAAAGCAAGATAAAGCAATTAGTAAAAAAATAATTTTACTTATGTTTTTCATATTTTTAACTTTAATTGTTTAACCTAATTTATTAAATCCCAGATTACATGTGAGTTTATTTTTATTCTTATTATACCCACACTTTTATTAAAATATAATAATGGATCATCATTAGTTATTTTGTTAATATTCAACCAATAATCAGTAAATAGATGTACATTATAAAATATCTTTTTATTAATCTCAATTACATCAAAAAACCGTGGATCCTTATATCCTTGCCCTGAAATGACATAGTAATCTCCATAAAACTCAATCTCATTAATATCAATTGTCATTGATGCTGTGTGCTTCATCACATAATTAAAGATCAAATGCTTGTATACATCAGTATTATCAATATTATTAAACGTATATGTAAAAATCTCTCCATAATATGTAACACAATACCCAGGTGCATCTCCTGGATTGAATTCTTCATAGGATTTCACCCTTCCTTGTCCAATAAAGGTAATCGTATCTACTATCTGGCTGTCAATACTTACCTGAAATTTCAGTGTTTCATATCCTTTATATGGTATTTTAAGGGTATCTTCTGCCGGTATGTCAAAATATTGTGGTTCACTGTCGAATGCCGCACATGGGTCAGGCTCTCCACAATTAATGAAAGAGATGCTAAGTCCAACAATGCTTATTATGGCAATTGTCGGTAAAATAAGAATTTTTAGTTTCATTGCCTTGTTTATTTAAGTTTTAAAAATGCTCTGATACATTTTCGTTTTCAGTCTGTTTTGGTCTTTAAATTTCACTTGTATATTCCTGTTTTTCATTTCTAAGTCATTTAATTTCAGTATGTTTTTGTTTTCTTGCATTGGCTATAATGACAGTCTATCTAATAACCCTAACCACCGATTAATTTTTTGTCAAATATAAGGATATTTCTGTTTTACTCAACTTTTTCTATGGTCAAAAAAGATGTTAATCCAAAAACACAATTATTTTTTTCTTTTATCTAATGAACCGCCAAGTACAGCCTGTGTCGAATACTTTCGGTGAGACTCGCTTGGTTTATACTGAACGAAGTTGAAGGGCTTGGTGGTCATGCTTGCATTTTA
>JAYEOP010000580.1 GCA_034723125.1 Bacteroidota bacterium
TCTTTTTAATTGGAATCATTAATTGAAATTGATTTGATATAAAAATTCAATTATAGATTTCAATATATAGGTGTAGTTACAAACTACAGATAGTACGGGGATATTATTTTTCGCATAATAAGCTTCACTTTATTTATGGTAGTCATAAGGAACTATTTTAATTTCTTCTTTATTTATGTTTTCCTGCCAAAAATCCATACTAAAGGTCTCATCTTCTTTTCTTCCATTATAGAATATGTTTTGTTCAATAAACATGAAATCACATTCTAAACAAGGAAAATTAGTACAGTAAGATATGCATTCCCCATTTTTCTTAATAAAATTGTAAATTAAATATAATTGATGGTTAATATTTATTTTATTTTTAATATTTATAATCTTATCTAAAGATTCTGTATTTGATTTATACCAAGTTGTTGATTTTAAAGATGCGGAATTTAATGAATAAAATGAAACAACACTGTCATTTTTTATTACAATTCTATGAATAGCAGAAAATGGACACTCTATGGATTGTTCTACTTCTTGGGCAATGCTTGTATTCGAAACAACAGCGATAATTATCAAATTAAATATAAATAATCTCATTTTGTTTATTTATTTGCAGGCAAAAACACACCGCCAGTAGAAATTTTCTGTCCATTTTCTAAAATATCTCCAAACCTTAAAATATATAGTTTGGGTGCAGGTAACCAGTCATTCCTATTTGGGCTATATGATAATCTTTGCGATAATCCCATTTCAGTTCTTGCCATATTCATATATCCAACTGCTTTATCTTCATTACCGCCATAACGATGTATTAATTCATGTCCCATTATTAAACCTACACCAAAGGCACGTTTATCAACATTTCTATAACTAATATTACTAATATCAGACAAATCAAGTTTTAAAGAAGATAATTCCATAATTTGTTCACCCTTCTCACCTGTTGCGGTATTTATCGGAATAGCTGAACACCAAGTAGCAAAATCAATATTTGGGTCATTATTGACTATTTCCGTATTAATTATATCCTTATCTCCAAGTGCTCTGGAAAATACACTTCTTGCAGTTTTTGAACCAATGTTTTTATCTATTGAAGCTACAGTTAACACATTATCACTTGAAGATGGAGTATTTAAAGAAATCCCTGTAACATCTTTAATCCCACTACTGAAAGTTCCCCATTCTTTTAAATTCAAACCTTGCTCATTATACCCTTCAGTACCTGCCATTGCTGAATTAAACATGTTTTTTGGTACGCCCAGACTATCACCCAATACATCACTATACCAAATAGGATTTCCTGCAAAACAATTGTACTGACTAATAGGAGGATTCGGCTTGGGGTCTAAGTTCCAACGTCTTCCCAACCTTGCATCATATTCCCAGAAAGTGGCAGTATAATGACTTCCTGTAATCCCAGTAATCTCGTCATCTTTCTCTTGCCCATTAAATCCAAACCTATAACTCTCACCAATTTCTTCAACTTTTACATTGTCAAGATAGAACAGCAAGTTGGTACTTGTAGCATCAGCACGTTGGAATATTAGGTCTGCAGTAGTTGTTGTAGCAATAAATTCAA
>JAYEOP010000581.1 GCA_034723125.1 Bacteroidota bacterium
AAATAAATGGTGCAATTGCAGAATTGCTACCGAATACAATGACAATTCCAATTATTAAAAGGAAAATTATTATTGGCAACAACCAATACTTTTTTCTTTCTTTTATAAACTGAAATAAGTCTTTTAGAAAATACATTTATTTGTTTTTAGTTTTCTTAGAAAAATCATAAACTACTTTAATAATAGCTATACTACCTAAAGCTACTGCAAAAATACCAATGTATAGATTTTCATTCCAGAACATAAAAACCATTATTAGTGCTAAAGCAAAAATAATTATTGATGTAATTATTGAGTTGTATTTTACTACAATCGGATGTTTTGCAAAAACTCTTTTCAATACAAAAATTAATGCAAGAACAATTAGTGTTATATTTTTAAGGTCGAATTCCATAGTGTAATTAATAATTGGTTATAAGATGTTTTAGTTTATTAAATATTTCAGTATTGTCATACACTCCTGCAAAAATTTCAGAACCTGGACCATGTGCAAATACAGGAACAAGGTCGGGAGTGTTTTTTTTAGTAGCCCATTTAACTTTTACTTTTTTCTTTTGTAAAGAACCTTCAACAATTACAGGACCTCCAGTTGCTTGATTTGCTAAAACAATTACTAAAGTTTCTCCATCAACAGCAAGAAAATCCATTATTTCTCCCACTACTTTATCAAAGTCCAAAAGTTCATTAAGCATATAATCGGTGTTATTTGCTTGGCTTGCCCATCCAATATGAGAACCTTCAATTACCATAAAAAAACCATCTTTATTTCTGTTAAGTTTTTTAAATGTTTTTAGCCATGCCTGTGATAAATAATCACTTCTAATTTTGCTTTTTGGCAAATGTTCTTTTGAAACAAGTGCTGCTGTTTTTCTATTAAAAATACCATTTTTTATTCCTTTAATATTATCAACGATATTATATTTTTTCTTCCTGAGTTTGAAAATAAGATCCTCTTTATCTCTTCTTTTTCCAAAATATTTTCTTCCTCCACCAACAAAAACATCAACATTTGAGCTAACAAGGTCATTTGCTATTTGTTCGTCCTTACGTCCTGATTTTCTATGTGCATAAAAGCTTGCAGGAGTGGCATTGGTAATTGAAGATGTTACAACAATTCCTGTCTTTTTATTTTGTTCTTTTGCAATTTCGAGGATGGATTTTACAGCATTTCCATCATTGTCAACAGCAATAGCTCCATTGTATGTTTTTGCTCCTGTTGCTATTGCAGTTCCACTGGCTTCCGAATCAGGAATGAGATTGTCTGAAGAATGTGTTTTAATTAAACCAATTGTTTTTAATCGGAACATATTTAATTCTCCACCATTTTTTATCATTCCCGAGCTAATGTGAGATAATCCCATTCCGTTGCCTATTAACAAAATTACATTTCTTGGTTTTTGTGTAAATTCCTGCGAATAGCCGAAAGAAAAATTAAGAGTGAAAAGGATTAAAATGAGAAAGAATTTATTTAATCTATATTTCATAAGTAATAATTTGTTATAATTTAATTCTATAAAAATTACCAGGTAAAGGTTGGATAAAATCTTTGAATTCCAACTCTAAAAGTAGTATCGGAAGTTTTGACGAATTTTGACCCGCTAAAGTTGCCAATTTATCAATATGTATTTTTTCATTAGCCTGAATAGTAAGGACAATTAGTTTTTCAATTTCTGAGAGTGATGAGATATTAATTTTTTTCTTTACTTTTTTCCTTTTTTTCATATCCCATCCAAGATGATAAGCAATATCTTTTGCTTCTGTAAGAATATTTGCTTTTTGAATACGTATCAAATTATTGCAACCCTCAGATGTTTTGTCATTGTTTCTTCCTGGCACAGCAAATAATTCACGGTCATAAGAGTAGGCAATTTCTGCTGTTATTAATGCACCACCTCTTTTGGGGGATTCAACCACAATCAATCCGTCAACCATTCCTGCTACAATCCTGTTTCGTTTGGGAAAATTTTCTCGGTTTGGATTTGTTTCAGTTGGAAATTCAGTTAAAAGTCCACCATTTTCAATCATTTTTAAAGCAAGATCTCTATGCTGAAAAGGATATAGAGTATCCAAGCCATGAGCTAAAACACCAATTGTCGGTAGATTGTTATTGACAGCTTCCTTGTGTGCACAATAATCAATACCATAAGCTAATCCGCTAATGATTGTTACATCAAATTCTGCAAGTTCTTTAACGAGCTTTGTACAAAAATCTTTACCATAGTTTGTTGCAGACCTTGTACCTACAATTCCAATAATTTTTTGTGCATTTAAATCAGCATTACCATTATAATATAACATTACAGGTGCATCTTCAATATGAATTAATCTTTTCGGATACTCTTCATTCCAATAAAATAATGGCTTTATGTTGTGTTTTTCTATAAAATCTAATTCTTTATCAACTTTGTCAAAGTTATTAAATTTTACAATTTTTGAAGACATACTTTCTCCTATGCCGGGTATTTTTACAAGATGTGATTTTTTTTCTTTAAAAACAGCTTCGGGACTTCCGCAAAAGGATATTAAACTTTTTGCAGATTTGGGACCTATCAATGGCACCATTTGCAAAGCAATAACATATTTTAAATGCTCAGAACTCATTTCTTATTTACCCGAATATTCAACCAATTTAAAAAAGTCATAATCCTTTAATTTTTCACGTCCTCCAAGGTCTGGCATATCGATTATTGTTCCCACTCCAACAACAACTCCACCAAGTCTTTCAACTAGTTTTACTCCGGCAAGCAATGTTCCTCCTGTGGCAACAAGGTCATCAACAACAATAATTCTATCTCCTTTTTGTAGTGCATCACTATGAATTTCAACAGTGTCTGTTCCATATTCCAATTGATATTCTTCCGAAAGAACCTCAGCAGGTAGTTTTCCCGGTTTACGAATTGGAATAAATCCACATTTAAGTATAGAAGCTATTGTACCGCCAATGATAAAACCACGTGCATCAATTCCTGCCACGTAATCAATTTTCATTTCTTGATATTTTTCTTTAAACTTTTCTAAAACATAATTATATGCTTTATAATTTTTAAAAAGTGTTGTTACATCATGAAATAGTATTCCTTTTTTAGGAAAATCAGGAATATCTCGAATATATTTTTTTAGTTCCATTTTTTCTTTTTTGTAAAATCTCACATTCTAATACACAAATGATACATTTTTATCAATTCAAATAAACGAATAAAAATTCATTATTTTTGTAATTGGTAAAATGATATTTTGGAGAGTTTTCTAAGAGGCACTAAATAGGGGGAGGCAATCAAAACTTTTTTTATTAGTTTACTCAAGTTTCGCATAATAATTCCATAATGAATTGTTTCATACTTTGTGATTCTTCGTGTCTTAGAGCCTTCGTGGCTAATTATCAATATCTTGCCACAAAGACACCAAGGCACAATTTGCACTAAATAGGGGAGGCAATCAAAACTTTTTTTATTAGTTTATAAACTTCTATCACACTGAGCTACTCAATAAAATAGAACTTCCTTAAAAATAAAATGTGTATCAAAAAAAATAGAATTCTTAGTTTAAAGAAGGATTAACAGGATAATTTGCCCACACACTATATTCTTTTTTGTTAGAATCATTTAAGTTATCTTTCCAGTAGGAATCAAGATTTGGCTCCATAATTTTATCTACCTTAGCTTTTGTTACTATCCAGCTTTTTCTTTTTAATTCTTCATCAAGCTGATTTGGTCCCCATCCTGAATAACCAACAAAAAATTTTATTTCTTCCGGTGCAATTTGCTTATTCTCAATCATTGCTTTAACAGATTCAAAATTACCGCCCCAGTATAAATTCTCCATTACTTTTACACTCCCCTCAATTAAATCAGCTTTTGTATGTAAGTAAAATAAGGAGTTTGCTTCTACAGGACCACCCATGTGTAAGTTTGTATTAAAATCAGAAAAGTCTTTGATAGCTTCTCCAATCGCTGTGCTTAACGGTTTGTTTATTATTAAACCAACAGAACCTTCTTCATTATGTTCGGTTATTAAAACAACGGATCGACCAAAAAATTGATCATTCAGAAAGGGTACTGAAACTAATAATCTACCTTTTGTAGGTTTTATCATTGTTGTAGTCATAATATAAATATATAATCTGAAATCACTAATTCCCAAAAAAATTGAACAAAAATTATACAGCAATTTTTAAACCCAATAACAATTAAACTGTTAGTTATTAAAAATCATTATTCTAAGAGCTTTAACGGTATTTTTTTCTTGTAAAAAAGTTAAAATTTCATTCCAAAAGTAAAATTAAAACCGTAATCAATAGCTGTTATTTTTTCATTATTAGAATTTGTTTCCCAACGATTGAAAATAAATGAATTAAAATCAACAAAAAAATCCTGATTAACCATGTACCTTAACCCTGCTTCAAACGAAGCAACTGAAACAAAATAATCATCAATATTTTCCATACTTATTTCTAAACCTTCGGAAATTAATTTAGAATCTGTATTGGAGATTTTCATACGATTGTAAGAAGCTCCTACAAATGGTTTATATTTTTCGCCAAAATAATACCTAAGCCCAACTCCTCCATAAATTGAATTTACATGGCTTCTTAACAAATCAGTTATAGCTTTATTGTTGTCATAATTCATCTTAACATCTGCTTCAGCAAAGCCTTTAAAAAATCCTGCGTTCAAGCGTAATTGCAAATCAGTAATCACATCATAACCAAATGAAAAACTGTAATTCAGGATATCTGTAATCCTAAAGTTTTCAGGTTCTTGGTATTTGTAATCGCTAGCATACTTTGCAATAAAAAATGAATCATAATTATTTTCTGTAATCTTTTTTTCAATTTTAATTAAACCACCGGCATTAAACTTATCCGCTCCTTCACTTCCTGCAAAAATTTTCCCCATTGAAAAACTAAATTCTTTATTTGGCAACAATCTTATATTTTTAAAATTACTTTTATTTAAAACATCAATTTTTTCATTTGGTTTTACATTAAAAAACAACACAGTTGATTCCCTGTTATCGCCACAAAAACAATTATTAAATACAAAAGTTATATTTTCTTTATCAGAAATTTTCGTTTTAAATCTTTTGTTGTAATAACTTCCTTCGAGCTTCCCAGAATAACCAAATTCATCTTTTATACGTTGATAAACTGCATCTTTATCTTCAGGAACATCTGAACTCATGCAAACATATTGAGTATTCAACATAAACATTCTGTAAAATGTAAGCAAATGATTTAAAGAATAAATAGCGGTTCCTTGCACCATCATTTTTGATTTATATCTTTTGGGAGAAAGCGATTTTAACGAATCCTTTTTTGATAATAAAATTGCTTGATTAAAATCTTTAAAAAGTTCATTTATTTTATTGCTTATGTAAAAGTGTTCTGCCTCGGGATAATTTATTTTATCACAACAATCCAAATTAAAAACTGAATTTTGGTTTTGATAAATAAATAAAAGGTCTTTAAATATTTCTGTGCTTTTATAAGCAATTGATTTTAAGGTGGCATCATTCGTTGATAACTGTCTGCTATCAATTAGTACAACCCCCTGATCAATCATGCTTTTAAAATATTCGTAGGTAATTATTGACTTTAAATCAAAACTCCATTTTTCATTTTTCACCCATGATTTAATGTCAAAAGTTTTCAAAAATTCAAGATCAGTTGTTATTTCTTTAGATAGTTTTTTATCATTTTTACTTAATCCTTTCAAAAAATCTTTTTCTAAATGCTCAATTTCAAAGGACAATAAATATGTTTTAACTAATGGACTCAAACTCTTTTTTGCCTTACAAGGCAGGCATTTATTTTCATTATCAAACCTTTGATTTCTTACTTTAAAAATATCATATTTTTCGAAACTTACAGTAGGTGTTCTCACAGCGTAACTTGTAGGTTTGTAACCAAAATGTTTCGGAAGGCATTTGGGGTTTTTTTCAAGAACATCAGGAGTAATAAAAGTTTTTGATTCTATTCCAAGTGTTTCAATAATATTCAAATATCGGCTAAATGAGTTCTTTGCATTTTTGAGTTTATTAGCATCCGAATATGCTTCAAAAATTTGATTTAATGCTTTTTTAAATTGGGGCTTTTTAAGTGCAACTCCCTTGTTTCCCGAAGCACAAATCCAAATTCCAACTTGTAAAATAATTCTTTTTTCCAACTCGGGAGCATTGTTAAAATGAGTAACTAATTTTCCTGCTTTGTACAACCTCCGGTAAGCTTTTTCTAATAATCTCATTTGTTCAAGCATTACAGAATTTGCCAATTGCTGATTGTTTGAAGGATTAAATTTATACTTATAAAATTCAAAGGTGCCGGGATTAGTAACAATAAAATCAAAGGGAATCAGATCAGAATTTGATAGCTTTTTTACATTAAATTTATGAAACATCATTGTGATTGAATCAATGCTTAAAGGCTTTATTTCAAAAAGTTTTTTTATCTTATTCCACTCTATTTCTTTACTTATTGTGTTTTTATCAATATCTGTACTGTATCCTTCAAGGAAAAATGTTTTAGACTCGCCTATGCCAACTTTAAAAATCCTGTTTTTATCAAGCAAATAACCACTGGTATTTTTTGTTGACGGATAATAAAAAGGATATACTTTTTTTATAAAAACTTTTTGTGAATTGTTAGTTATCTTTATTTTAAAAATATTTCCTGAAGTATTTCCTGTTAAATTAACATCTATTTTAACTTCTTCTTGTGCTGGTGCAGAAATAACAAAAGTTGATAAAAAAAATAACAAAATTATTAAACGTACTTTCATTTTACTATTGCTTCCAATGTTTTATGTTTTTATTAAAGTGTAAAGGTAAAAAACTTTTTAACTAATTTTTCTGTAATTTATTAACAAAAAAAGGTTCTATGCCAAATACTGTAGGTAATCAACTTTGCCAAAGACAGATTCACAGAGAAAACTAAAAACTAAAAACTAAAAACTAAAAACTTTCTTTCAGCAAAACATTAACTTATAAAATAACAGGCTTAGCGTTTCTTGTATCCTAAATTGGATAAAAAGTTAATAACTATGTTTTTTGTTCCCAGTCAATCTCAAAAGCTTCAATAATTTTATTTTGTTTTTTTGTGAGTTCTGAAAATATTATATTTTTTTTATTGATTTGAGTTCTTTTTATTTTATTGAGTTCTAACATTAATTCTCGTAAACTG
>JAYEOP010000582.1 GCA_034723125.1 Bacteroidota bacterium
TGCATTTCTCCACGTAGTTCTTTGATCCGATCTCCAACGCTTTCCACTGAAACCTCCACATATGTGTGACGAATAATAAATTATTGTCTTGACACATCCGTTCATGTGATTTAAAACAAAAAAGAGTGTATTTAAACAATTTCATATCTGCCGTAAAGATTCTGTGTCTCTCGTTAACAGTGAGAACAGTCGAACAAGGTGTGGTTCACAAAAAATGAGCAGAAAAGATAAAAATACCACAAAATTTTGTGCTTCGGAAGTTTCTTTTGAATTCCGAGAAATCCATCCGACTCTTACCGACGCCAAAAATACCCGGCTCATGAAGCTGTTTGCGGAAGACTTGGTCAATTATGTACACCAAAAACAGCAATTAAAAACGAGCCCATTGACCCGCACAATTTCCCCTCTGGTTATCCACAAGTGCGCTGGAAAAATCTCCCCTGTCCTGTTGATTGAATGCTGTATACACAGAAATGATGATGACCTTTCCTCTTTGCTCATTTTTTAATCACATTGCTATGATTAACTTATCTCGGCAATGAGACCTGTTTTATTGCACCGTCTGCATGGTGTTCTCGTTTCCCGATCATGGTTGTCATATTCGATTATCACCCCTCGACCGTCGCAGGAAAAACAGGTCTGCTTCCACCGGTTGCTGATATGGTATCGATTCCACTGATCCCAGATCCGATGAAAAACTTCCTGGCCGTCGGCAATGAGATTGTGCGGTTCCAGCATCAGTTCTTTTCGCCTACGGATTACATTGATGGCAGCCAGGTAGTATTTGCCATCCAGCAAACTTAAGTCGGCGACGTCAAGTTGCCACTCGCTGCCGTTGTAGGCACTCAATACAACTTGGGCGGCTACTCTTCCACCAGAAGTGTCAGTTTGGGCCAAGCCGGTCATAAGGTGGACAGCCTCTTCGTATTCTTCATGCGTGATCGAATTCATACATGACTCCTCAAAATATCATGGTTCATCCTGGTAATAATTGTTGCCAGCATCTCGCAATATCACGGTTCCGCTATCCTGGCCTCTGGCTGGTTCCAGCGGGTTGGAAACAAATTGTCTGATGTTAGCACCAACCTTTGCCGACATGTTGTCGCCGGATTCTGAATGGCTTGCCAAGCAGCCCGTATTGTCATGTTTCGTTCGATCAGAGGTTCCTGTTACAGACCAGCAGCAGATCGTCAAAATTGTCGCCATAACAAAGTACTTGAGCCATGACGGTATTACATTTATCGGCATGAGACATCCTGACGCTTTCGAATCAATTCTCAGGAAATAATTCAAGCTGCATAGACGACGAACACATACTGTAAACACGTTTACGATTCGGCTTTGTTTTCCTCCTAATGATTTTTAAGAAAACCTTTTCTGCATCCTCACGCTGCCAGCGAAACCACGCTTCCAGTTGGCCACGCCCTCTTGTACTGCCAGAGGTTTTTTCAACAACATAACCATCCCGGATGTGCAGAAGCCGCAGACAATACCAAGCGCTACATACTGAATCCGCTTGGAGGAAAACCTGCTGAATGACTTCAGGGTCTCTTTGAGTACG
>JAYEOP010000583.1 GCA_034723125.1 Bacteroidota bacterium
TAATTTATGGAATAAGAGAAGGCAATTCCATTCACTCATTTATCCAAGCAAATTTTTAGCTTTTTGCCAATATTTTTCCATTTCCACAAGAGGCATATCCATAAGGTCTTTTTTTTCGTCAGAAATAATCTCCTGCATTTTATTAAATCTATTATGGAATTTATTGTTTGTTCTTTCCAATGCATTATCAGGGTTGACGTTATAAAACCTTGAGTAATTTATCAAGGAAAATAAAATATCTCCAAATTCTTCCTCTATCTTATCCTTATTACCAATATTTTTTTCTATTTCTTCTTTAAATTCAATAAGTTCTTCATTTATTTTATCCCAAACCTGATGCCTGTTATCCCAATCAAAACCAACACCTCTTGCTTTTTCTTGCATACGAATAGCTTTAATCATTGATGGCAAGCTTTTAGGAACGCCTTCAAGTGTTAACTTTTTTCCATTTTTGAGTTTTATTTTTTCCCAGTTTTGTTTTACCTCATCTTCATTTTGTAGCTTAATGTTTCCATAAATATGCGGATGTCTTTCAACAAGTTTGTCCACAAGTGTATCGCAAACATCTTTAATTGTAAATTCATTTTTTTCTTCTGCAATTTTAGCATAAAAAACAATATGTATAAGTAAGTCGCCAAGTTCCTCTTTAGTTTGTGAATATGAATTATTTAGAATTGCATCCGACAGTTCATGAACTTCTTCAATTGTAAGCATTCTTAAAGATTCAAAAGTTTGTTTTTTATCCCAAGGACATTCTTCTCTCAACCTATTCATTGTTTGAAGTACTTTTGAAAATGCATCAAGTTTTTCTTTCATCTTTTTAATTTTTTGTTGCGAATGTGTGAATGAAGTTTTGTTTTTTTGCCACGAATGCACGAATGAATTTTCTTTTTTTTGCCACGAATGCACGAATGAAGTTTCCTTCTTCTGCCACGAATGCACGAATGAAGTTTCCTTCTTTTGACACGAATGCACGAATGAATTTTCTTTTTTTTGCCACGAATGCACAAATGAATTTTCTTTTTTTTGCCACGAATGCACGAATGAAGTTTCCTTCTTCTGCCACGAATGCACGAATGAATTTTCTTTTTTTTGCCACGAATGCACAAATGAATTTTCTTTTTTTTGCCACGAATACACGAATGAATTTTCTTTTTTTTGCCACGAATGCACGAATGAATTTTCTTTTTTTTGCCGCGAATGTGTGAATGATGTTTTGTTTTTTTGCCACGAATGCACGAATGAATTTTCCTTCTTTTGACACGAATGCACGAATGAATATTACTTTTTTTGTCGCTAATGCACAAATGATGTTTTGTTTTGTTGCGAATATGTTAATGGCGTTTTTTGTGCTTTTCATTTTTATTGTCGCTAATACGCTAATGATATTTTTTTTGCTCTGCAAAGTTTAAAATTTTTTTGAAATTTCTGATAGTTTTATTTAGCTTTGAACAAAATTAGATTCTATGTTTCTTAAGCAATTATTAGTATTTATTGTTGTTATGGCTATTGTAGTTTTTCTTTTTAGTCTTAAAATACTTTTTAAAAAGAAAGGCAGATTTGATAGATCTTGTACTGCTAAACACAGGATTTTGCATGAAAAGAATTTAGACTGTAAAAGTTGTAATATCGGACCAATGGAACACAAACTTGACGAAAAAGAACATCATAGTTTTGTTAGAAAAACTAATTAGTGCATCTAAGAAAAACGTATGTTTTTGACTGTTAGAATATTATTTGTATTTTGTCGCTTGAATCTAATGTCATAAAGTAGTCAGTTGATTGCCATTAAGTTACAAAACCAAATGACAGCTTGTCTAAATTACTATTGAATGACTTTTACATTCACATCCATTATTAATTCAAAGTTTTCTAAGAGGCTCTAATTATTAATTTTTGTTATTTCCCCTCTTAATTTTTCAGAAGTAAATGTTTTCATCAAAGCATTTTCATCTTCATAAATTAGATGTATTGCAATTGAATCAACAGCTTTATCAATCTCAATAGCTTTGTTGACTCCCATAACCATAAAAGCAGTTGCATAAGCATCGGCAGTCATGCAATCATTGGCAAAAACCGAGACACTTAAAAGATTATGGTCAACAGGATATCCTGTTTTTGGATTTATGGTATGGGCAAATCTTTTCCCATTTTTGTAATAAAAATTACGATAGTTACCTGAAGAAGCAATTGCCATTTTATTAAAACTAATTGTTGAATTAAGTGATCTTTTGTTTTCATCAGGTTTTTCAATACCAATTTTCCAATTATTTCCTTCGGAATTTTTTCCTAACACACGTACTTCTCCCCCAATTTCTACCATAAAATTTTCTATTCCTTTTTCTATCAAGAATTTTGAAATAACATCAACACCAAATCCTTTTGCAATAGCAGAAAAATCAAGTTGAATTTCAGGTCTTTTCTTTTTTATTATTTTACCGCTTAGCAATATCTTATTAAATCCAATAAAAGTAAGAAGGCTATCAATTATGTTACTATCAACATTAGGAATGGTATCATAGCCAAAACCCCATGCATTAACAAGTGGCATCACTGTAGGGTCAAAACTTCCATTAGTTCTTAAATAAACATCTTTTGCTTTTTGAAAAACCGTTTCAAAATAAGCATCAATTTCTGTGTTTAGCTGTGCTTTATTTACTCTTGAAATAGTTGAGGTTGGAATAAAAGTAGATAAGGAATTGTTTACATTAATTAATAGGGAGTCTATTTCTTTTTTGAAATCTTTATTTTCTTGAGCTTGATATTTTATGTGATAAATAGTTCCCATTGTTTCACCCTGTAAGGAATGATATTTTAAATTGGAACTGTTACATGAAATTATTAAAAAAAGTATTAATAAAGTATAGATTTTCGGTTGTATTTTCATGCCTTATTCTTTTTTTGATTGCAATTTAAGGGGGGTTCTAATTACTCTGTAAGATCAACAACTTCAATTCCTTTATGTTTAGAAATATCAAATTCGAAAAAGCTGTCATTTAATTTTATATTTGTTTCAATAGATAAAATATCAAATGTAAGTATTAGTCCATTATCTTTATAGAATGTTTGCATTTTAAGAATATTGGAGGTTTCTTTTTCAATGAAAATTTTTACTTTAAAGAATGATTTAGATTTGTTTTCAGGTGTTAAAATTATCAAATTAATATTTTTATTATTTCTTCTGGCTTCACCTCCATATCCGTAAAGAAATCCTTTTTCCCAGATTGTAAAAAGCTCTTTTGGGTTTATTTCAAGTTCTTCGGGATTGTAATTATTTACCTGAACTTCATTAACATCTTTTAAGTAAGTCCATACTTTTTTCTGATTAGAAATAATAATTTGCTCACCGATAGTAAGTCTAAAATTTCCATCTTTCAAATAAAAAACGCCTGATAATTCATCATTAGTTTCAGCCATTCTGTTTTCAATAATATATTTGAATTCAACTTTTATTGAATTATAAGATTTATATTTTTCAACAGATTTTCTAATAATTTCTTCTGCTAATGCTGAGTTTTCCTGTGCTATTCCATTCAATGATGTTAGAAACAGAAATGATAATATGACTAATGTAATTTTGTTCATAAAATATATTTACCGATTGTTTCTGAAATCATTCAAAAACTGTTCCAGTGCATATTCATCGGGTATAAGTACTGCTCTGGCTTTACTTCCTTCAAAAGGACCAACAACTCCTGCACTTTCAAGTTGGTCAATAATTCTACCTGCACGATTGTACCCAAGCTTTAGTCTTCTTTGCAATAATGAAGTTGAACCTTGTTGATTTTGAACAATCACTCTTGCTGCATCTTCAAAATGGGCATCAAGATCATCAAGAATATCTTCCAAACCATCAGAAGTACCTCCCTCCGATTTAACTTCGGGTAAAAAATGCGGACTTGAATAAGATTGTTGTTTTGAGATAAAGTTAACGATTTCTTCCACTTCAGGAGTGTCAATAAATGCACATTGAATTCTTGTGAGATCACTCCCAGAAGAAAATAGCATATCACCACGACCCACAAGTTGTTCTGCACCTTTTGAATCTAAAATTGTTCTTGAGTCAACAGCAGCACTAACCTTAAAGGCAATACGTGCAGGAAAGTTCGCTTTTATTGTTCCTGTAATTATATTTACAGAAGGTCGTTGAGTAGCAATAATAAGGTGAATTCCAATTGCTCTTGCAAGTTGTGCTAATCGGGCAATGGGCATTTCCACTTCTTTACCTGCTGTCATCATTAGGTCGGCTAACTCATCTATTACAAGAATTATGTAAGGCAAATATTTATGTCCGTTATTAGGATTTAACTTTCTTGAAACAAACTTACTATTATACTCAACTATATTCTTTACTTTGGCATTTTTTAATAACTGGTATCTCAGGTCCATTTCTGCTGTTAACGAATGTAAAGTATCAACCACCTGAGAAATATCAGTAATTATTGAGTCTTTATTATCCGGTAATTTTGCAAGAAAATGGTTTTCAATATTTTGAAAAAGACTTAGTTCAACTTTTTTGGGGTCAACAAGAACAAATTTTAATTGTGCAGGGTGTTTTTTGTAAAGCAATGATGCTATAACAACATTTAATCCAACAGATTTACCTTGGCCTGTAGCACCTGCAATAAGAAGGTGTGGCATTTTTGCCAAATCTGCAATATAAACTTCATTTGAAATTGTTTTTCCAAGAACAAAAGGCAATTCAGAATCAGCATCTCTAAATTTTGAAGAATTAATAACTGATTTTATTGAAACAATTTCAGGTTTTGTGTTAGGAACTTCAATTCCTATTGTTCCTCTGCCCGGTATAGGTGCAATAATTCGTATCCCCAGAGCAGAAAGACTAAGTGCTATATCATCTTCAAGATTTTTTATTTTTGAAATACGTACTCCAGCAACAGGAACAATTTCGTATAAAGTTATTGTTGAACCAACTGATGCTTTAATTTTATCAATCTCAATTGCATAATTCCTAAGCGTTTGAACTATCAATTCTTTTCGTTCTTGTAGTTCTACTTCATCTATTTTTACCTCATCTTCTTCATATTCTTTCAAGAGTTCAATAGTTGGATGTTTGTAATTTGATAAGTCTAATCGTGGGTCATATTCACCTATTTCTTCAAAAAGCTCTTTTTTATTTCCCCCGTTTCCTATGTCTTGCTCTTGTACCTTCTCAATTTGAAAATCAATATCGTCAGATTCTTTTTTTTCATCACTTTTGGGATGAAATTCTTCTTGTGTTTTTAAATTTGGTTCATCAGTTATTTCTTCTTCTTGATTTTTATCAATTATTTCAATTTCATCTGTATCCTCTACTAAGCTTTCATCTTTTAACTTCCCAAGATTTTTGAATTTTTGAAAAATATCTTCAGGAAAATTAATTTTTATATTAAATACAACAATAAAATAAACAATAATTGCAAAGAGTAAAAAGATGGCAGCTCCAAATGAGCCAAGAACTCCTTTTAACCAAAATTGTGAATTTACACCAAATCCTCCTGCAAGAAGACCTACAGATTTATGAAATAAGAATCCTAAAACTGATGAAAACCAGAATATAAAAAACAAAATAGATGTAACGTATTTTCTTAATTTGAGAACTTTTATTTCAAAAAGTAATTTAAAGCCGTAGAGAAAAAAGATAGCAATAAATAGGTAAGAAGAAATCCCAAACCATCTACAAATAAAAAGGTGAGAAAAAAAAGCACCAACAACACCTGCCCAATTACGAGCCAAGTGTGGTTTTATTGCATTAAAACTATTTGTAATAGCACCTGAGTCGCTGATTAGGCTTTGGTCAAATTTCCAAGTAAATAAAAATGAAGTAAAAGCAAAAAACAAAAACAAAGAAATCATTAAAAAAAACAATCCTAAAATTTTTGTTATTTTTTCTGTGCTTTTTTTAGGATATGGAAATTTTACAGTTTTATTTTTTTTCTTTTGAGTAGTATTTTTAAAAGTATTTGATTTTTTTGCCATTACTGTTTTAAGGGGAGTTTATATTTTTGTAAAATAATTAGCCTCCAAATGATGCTTTAATTTTGGTGAATTCCTGTAATTTATCAAAGTTATCTTCAATAATATTCCCAACAACGACAATGTCAGCTCCGGCATTGTAAGCATTTTTCAACTGCTCGGATTCTTTTATTCCACCACCAACTATTAAGGGTATATTAATATTTTTTTTAACAGCAGAAATCATTTGAGTATCTATAGATTTTAATGCACCACTGCCTCCATCAAGAAAAATATATTTTAATCCCAGCAATTCACCTGCAATAGCAGTGCTTACAGCAATATCAGCTTTGTGATGAGGAACAGGAAAAGTGTTACTTATATAAGAAGCTGTTGTTTGTCTTCCGCTTTCCACAAGAATATATCCTGTTGGCAAAACAGCTAGTGATGTTTTTTTGATTATCGATGCTACTTCAACATGTCTTCCAATAAGAAAGTCAGGGTTTCTGCCGGAAATTAACGACAGGAATAATATCGCATCTGCATTTTTGTTTACCTGATTTGTACTCCCCGGGAAAAGTATTACAGGAATGCTGAAATACTTTTTTATCGTTTTGATGTATTCGGTTATTTTGTCTTCAACCAGTAAACTTCCTCCTAAAAAAATTAAATCAATATTGAATTTTTTGGCTTTAATCAATTTTTTTTCAAAAGTTTCAGGAGAAACTTTATCAGGGTCAATTAACCATGCAAATAATTTTTTACCCTTTTTTATACTGTTAACAATATTTTTTTCAACTGAATTCATCAATATTAAGAAATATAGATATTTTTCTTTTTTCAACAAATATAAATTTTTTATATCATTTATGATAAAAATTTAGTTTAATAAAAGATTTTTTACTTTTGTTTTTTTCTCAAGCTTTTTAACACTCGGCTCAGAAAGAAATTTTAAATGAAGGGAGGTCAACTCCTCTAACTCACCTTTTCACCTAACAATACTAACTTCTCCTGTAAAACTTTCTTTTTGTCCTGTTTTTTCCTTGATGTGGATTTGATAATAATATATTCCGATTGTGCAAGTTTTTCCTTTATATTTTCCATCCCATGAATTATTAATGCTATGGCTTTCAAATACTTGTTCTCCCCAACGATTGAAAATTTGTATGTGAAGTTCTTCAATAGCTATTGTATAAATTATAAATTTATC
>JAYEOP010000584.1 GCA_034723125.1 Bacteroidota bacterium
CAAATAAGTTTTGCAGATTTATTAATAGAACAGAATCGTAAAAAAGTTAGAAAAGATAAATAAAGCAGATAAAATAAAAGTTATCAAGGGTTGAAAATGTGAATTAAATCAATCCCAGCAAGCTGTTAAATAGAATTTCACTTTATCTTTCTTGCATTTAGGGCAATGATGATGACCTTCTAAAAGAAAATATCTATTAAAATCATTAATTCTCCAATCGAAAACATAGTCGTTGTCTTCTTCATCAAGTAGAGCATCTCTGATCTCACCATAGTAACTCACTTTGCGTTTGCATTTAGGACAACGATTGAACTTTTTAATACCAAATTCATTAAGGATATTTCTCGTGAAAACAGTTTCACAATGATCACAGTAGAAAGGTAATGCACATTCAGTCATGAAGTTTCTGAAACCACCACCTAAGAGTAGTTCCTCTGACTCATAACCACAACCGCATTCTGCTTTTAACATACTACCCATTGTTACTCATCCTGTATGATTGAACTCAATTAACATTCATTAAACTAAAGCAAACTTCAAACCATTACCTAATCTAAAAATCAGCAGGGCTTCTTCCACCTTTGCCACCCTGATAATCACACATGTACAAATCATAGTTGTCTCCACTGTTCATTTATCTATAGTATAATAAGAATTATATGAATATACAAAAAGATTCTCAATAAATCACTTCCCAAAACAGATAAGTATTCTTAAATTACAACATGCAAAAAAAACGAAAAATAAACAAAACAAAACCAAACTGGCTAAAAACAAAAATTCCCGGCGGGAAAAATTACATTGCTGTAAAAAACATAGTAAAAAAAAACAATCTACACACAGTTTGTCAAGAGGCATTCTGTCCTAATTTACCTGAATGTTGGTCTAACGGAACGGCTACATTTATGATACTCGGTGACACTTGCACGAGAAATTGTAGATTCTGCGATGTGAAAACCGGAGCACCTAAAATTCCCGATGACAATGAACCAAAACGAGTTGCAAATGCAGTAAAATTGATGAAATTGAAATTCGTAGTATTGACATCTCCTACTCGTGATGATATTCCTGACGGCGGTGCGGATTTTTGGGCGATGACTATCAAGACAATAAAAAAGGTAAATCCAAATTGTAAAATAGAGTTGTTGATACCTGATTTTAAAGGCGATTTGGAAAGTTTACAAACAGTTCTCGATGCAAAACCTGATATTCTTGGACATAATTTAGAGACAGCGGAATCGCTTTATGAAAATGTCCGACCGGAAGCGAATTATCAACAATCATTGACTTTACTTCAGAATGCAAAAAAACTCGGTGCAATCACAAAAACAGGAATTATGGTTGGATTGGGCGAAACCGAAGATGAAATTATTCAGATTATGAGAGATGCTCATCGAGTTGGAGTTCGATATTTTACACTCGGTCAATATCTGCAACCAACAAAAGAAAACACAGTTGTTGAAGAATTCGTAACTCCAGAAAAATTTGAATACTACAGAAAAATCGGCATGGAAATTGGTTTTCAACATGTAGAATCCGGACCATTGGTCAGGTCTTCTT
>JAYEOP010000585.1 GCA_034723125.1 Bacteroidota bacterium
GCGGGGTCAATTTTTGCATCATAAGTATTGGTTTGGGCTATTCCCAAATATTGTGATTTAACTTCTTAAAAAAAACTTTTTTTTAAAATTATTTTTATTTTTCTGTAAATTTAGAAAAAAGTATGGTTTATTTAATTTTTCTATTAAAAAACATTTTTTTCGTTAAAAAAAGACATTCTTATAATATTCGTATCTGAAAATCAGCATATTACGAGCATTGTTGAAAATAATAAAATATTTTGTCTAAATATAAACAAATTCTTCGTAGGTTTTAAAAATATTCTTAAATCTTGGATATGAATTTTTATCAGACAAAGAATATCCTATCATTTGTCTCGTTTTAAAGAGCTTGAATAGATTAAGAAATCTAAACCATTTTAAATAGTTCCAAATATATTTTGTAGAAACACCTCGAAAAACTTTTAACCAGCCTCTTAATAACATCATCGTATTATTGATGTTGTTATTATGAACTTTTTTATTTTCTAATATTCCCTTTTTTATATCCGAAGACCTGAATGTTAAATGATTAACATTGTCTAATGTATTCATATAAGACATCATAGAAGTCTCTTTATCTGTTATAACTGTTCTTTTTGACAAATCCAGTTCTTTCATAACTCGTTCTAAATCCTCTTTAGAAACAATCCCTTTCTTTTGTATTTTAATTGGTGAAAAATCAAAATCGCCCATTCTATTGTGCTGACAAAGAAATATTGATTGATATTTCTCTTCTATCATCTTTTTTTCTTTTTTCCGTAATTCGCTTTCTACATTATCAGGACTTCCATAAAAAAAGTATTCTTCATATTTTTCTCTTCCTATTACACCTTTGACGCAAAATTTTAAATATACCTCATCTATTTCTACCTCCTCATCTAATTCTAAGGGATTTACTTCGTTTAAAGATGATAAAAATTTATGCCGCCAACGCTGAGCTGTTTTTTTATCAAAGTCCAACACTTTACTGATACGTTCATTAGTCATAGGTTGTTCGCTATCCAACATAATATACACAAAATCAGACCATTTATCCTTTAACTTCAAATTATATAAAGGAGTATTTGCATCTCTAAATTGAGTAGAACCACATGCTTTGCATTGATACCTTTGATTATTTTTGTAAGTTCCATTTTTCACAAAAAAATCTGCTCCACATCTACGACAAATCATACCCTCTGCCGAAATAGAACCGGTATCTATAATATTTATTGATAGAAATTGGTTTAAAAATTTAAGTAATATCTTTTGTTGATAAAGTTTTAAATATTTATATTTGTTAATTATATCTTTCATAATTGTGTCCATAAATACAATTTACAAAAAATATTTCAAAAAAGCAAATTATTTTGCAAAAAAATCACAATATTTGGGAATAGCCCATTTTAAAATTAGTATTTGTAAATTTTTATTTTGAAAAACATTTGAGAATAAAAGTAGTTGTAATAAAAAAAAGTTAATTTCTGATACAACGCACAGATAGTCCACTTGATTTTTTACCATTGTATCTGATAATTTTTGAATTGTTGAATGAGAGATAATGCAACCATGCAG
>JAYEOP010000586.1 GCA_034723125.1 Bacteroidota bacterium
AAAGTAAAAAGTGCCTAAAGTTAAGGTGTTATCTATTAGATATAGTACCGCAACTTTAGGCACTTTAGTCACTTCCCACTTTAGGCACTTATGCATAATGTAAGATTAATTATGCTTGGGTACTTACCCCAAAAACGACCACATTGTATCCAGGCATCGAAATTCCGAGGACACAATACCTATTTCACCTGCTCCCACTTAAAAGAAGAGAGATTCTTTTTGTCTGAACTAAGGGATTTGGAAAAAAAGAATTTACCCAAAAAGAGTGTAATTTGAAAATAGTAGAAGACAAACAGAACTTAACCTGATAATCTTTAATTAAATAACCTTATCAAGGATAACTTTATCAAGGATAATTTAATTATGAATTACAAGTTAAGCTCATTAAATAATACTGCTAATTTAACGCCTTCAGTAAAAGAAATATTTAAAAGAACTGCGAAAAATCTCACAGGATATAAACGAAGGATTTTTGAGGCCGAAATAACAAACGAATTCTATGGAGGTAATGCTCGAAAAGCTGAATATGAATTAAATTGGGGCAGAGCAACAATATCCCAAGGAATAAAAGAATTATCAAGTGGCTTTGAATGTGTTGGCAATTATGCGAATTGCGGTAATATAAAAATCGAAGAAAAAATACCAGGTATCACGCAGGATATTCAAGCCATTGTTGAACCTCATTGTCAGGTTGATCCACAATTCAAAAATGCCATTATTTATACTAGAATTACAGCAAAAGCAGTTCGCGAAGCATTGATTGAAAATGGGTATAGCGATAAAGAACTTCCAACGAGCAGAACTATTCATAACATGTTGAATCGAATGGGATACTCATTAAAAAAAGTTGAGAAAACAAGGCCTTTAAAAAAAATACCAGAAGTCGATGAAATATTTAATAATGTGCATGAGGCGAATAAAAATGCTGATAATGATCCAGAATCATTAAGGATTTCAATTGATAGCAAAGCTACTGTGAAAATAGGAAAATTATCCAGAGGTGGAAAATCACGAGATAAAGAGGCCCAAGAAGCACACGATCATGATACTAATTTTGATAGCACATTAAAACCTTTTGGGATTTTGGATGTACTGACAGGACTACTAACTATTGTTTTTGGAAACTCATCAGAAACAAGTGATTTCATAGTAGATTCCTTATTGGTATGGTGGCACGCAAACAAACAACTTTATCCACACATCAAGGAATTAGTTATTAATTTGGACAATGGACCACAAAGTAATAGCAACAGAACCCAGTTCATTAAAAGAATAACAGAATTTGCAGATGAAACAGGCCTGCGGATTCATCTAGTTTATTACCCTCCGTATCATAGTAAATACAATCCGATTGAGCGTTGTTGGGGGGCCTTAGAAAACCACTGGAATGGAACAATTTTAGATAGCGTAGAAAAGACAATGAAATGGGCGGAAACGATGACCTGGAAAGGAATTAACCCAGCCATAAAATTAATAGATAAAGTTTATCAAAAGGGTATCAGTTTAACAAAAAAAGAAATGGAAAAATATGCAGATAGATTCATGAAGTCAAC
>JAYEOP010000587.1 GCA_034723125.1 Bacteroidota bacterium
ACTTTTTCTATCTTTTGCCTGACTAACTGAACACCTTTGCTCTCTCCTACAATAACAGGGTATTCTATATATTCTGATTGTTCTTCTTTAACTGCCAAGGATCCCTCCGTCTCAAAACAACATTTATTATAAAGAGGTATTATGTTAGTTAATTAATTACAAGTATTTGTCTGTTTTATACGTTCACAGGTTAACATTTATGTCAGATTAACCTTTTCCAAATAATTACTAATTGCACCGTCATATTGCCAGGTAAGTTTAAAAACTTTTCTGGCTAACTTAAAGCGGGTTTCCAAGGTTGTGGTACCATCTTGCCTGATTTCCTCTAATACTTTTGAATAATCTGCTGGATCAATTACAACAGTTACATACTTAAAGTTTTTTGCTGATGACCTAAGCATGGCTGGGCCACCTATATCAATATTCTCTACAGCCTCATCCAATGTGCAGTCCTCTTTTGCCACCGTTTTCTCAAATTGGTAAAGGTTAATGATTACCAGGTCTATACTTTTTATGCCGTGCATTTCCATCATATTAATATCCTGCTCGTTGTCCCTCCGGCCTAACAGACCGCCATGTACCTTTGGGTGAAGAGTCTTAACACGACCGTCCATCATTTCCGGAAATCCGGTATATTCAGATACATCCAATACTTTTACCCCACCATCCCTTAGGGCCTTTGCAGTACCCCCGGTTGATAGTATTTCTATGCCTAATTCCTCTAAAGATCCTGCAAGATCCACTATATTACTTTTATCGGTGACACTGATTATAGCCGTAGATATTTTCTTCATATTATTTCCTCCTGTGTTTAAACGGTTTTATGCTTGAACCCCTAATAGTCTGAGCAAAGATGCAAAATTCTACTTTCAATCATACAACAAATAGTATACTATTTAGAAGTAAACATCAATATATGTAGTATATTGCCATTATTTAATTAAAGCGTAAAAAGAACAGGGCATTTTGTCAAGATAAATAAGGCCTTGAATTAAGATATAAGCAACGCAATTGCCTGATTAAACTTAGACTTTTAGGTAAATTAATGACCAAAATATATTTAGTAAGACATGGGCAGACCGAGTGGAACAAGGATCTAATGTTCAGAGGAAGAAAGGACATTCCGCTGAACGAAACAGGGAACAGGGAAGCAGAGGCTATTGCTCATGCCTTGGAAAATAAAAATATTGATGCAATTTACACAAGTCCTCTAAAACGCTCCATTCAAACCGGGGAGCCAACTGCAAATATTTTTGGCATCAAAAGCATACCAATTCAGGAATTTATTGACATAGACTATGGCGAATGGGAGGGGCTAACATTCAATGAGGTGCAAAATAAATACAGGGATCAGTATGTATTATGGGAAAATAAGCCTGAAAAAGTAAGATTTCCTGGCGGCGAAACCCTTGAAGAGGCAAGGAAAAGATCATTCACAGGCTTTAAAAATATTATAAAAAACAACACCGATAAATCAATTCTAATTATCCCCCATAGGGTAATAAACAAGATCCTTTTATGTGCAATTTTAGGTATTGGTAATTCCAACTTCT
>JAYEOP010000588.1 GCA_034723125.1 Bacteroidota bacterium
CGCCTTTGTGGAAAACTTAACATCTAAAAATTGCATTTAAAAAAAATTGCACCAAATTTGCAAACCGTTTGAAAAGTTGATTAAATTCAAATAACTTATTTATTTTTGAAAACTTATTAAAATAGCTTAAAGTATGAAAAAAATCATTTTATTACTTATTTCAGTATTATTTGTATCAATGGCTTTTTCTCAAGTAGAAGTGAAAAATAAAAAACTACCTTCATTAGAATTAAAAGACCTTAACGGAAAAATAGTAAACCTTAACAAATACGCAGAAAACGAAAAAATTACAGTTATTTCAGTTTGGGCAACTTGGTGTGCACCTTGTATTAAAGAGATTACAAATATAAACGAGATACTTGATGATTGGTATGATGAATATGATATGGAATTTGTAATTATATCAATTGACAATTCAAGAAATGCTATGAAAGTAAAACCTTTTGTAAATGGTAAAGGATGGGATTTTGATGCTTTGCTTGATGTAAATAGTGATACAAAAAGAGCCTTAAATTACTCCAATCCACCTTTTACACTTCTGGTAAACAAAGATGGTGAAATTGTTTACAGACACACAGGTTATGTTGAAGGAGACGAATATAATCTTGAAGAAGAAATTATTAAAATAAGTAAATAAAAAAGTTAAAGAAATATTTCATTAATAATAAATTTATTACTTTTGCATCCTTAAAAAATTAACAATGGCAAATCATAAATCAGCAATTAAAAGAATAAGACAAAATAACGTTAGGAGACTAAGAAATAAGTATCAGTACAAGACTCTCCGTAATGCAATTACAAAGTTTAAAACTTTGACTAATAAAGGTGAAGCAGAGAAGGAATATAACCGCATTACTGCTATGGTTGACAAACTTGCAAAAAAGAATGTTATTCATAAAAACAAAGCAGCTAACCAAAAGTCATCCTTAGCAAAGTTTGTTAACACACTGTCTTAAATTTTTGCTAAAACAATTTTTAGTGTTTTGAGCAATGATAAAAAAAGATTAGGAATTAAGCAATGGTCTGAAGAAGACAGACCAAGGGAAAAATTGTTTTCAAAAGGAGCTAAGGCATTAACTAATGCTGAATTATTAGCAATTCTCATAGGTAGCGGAACAAGGTCATTATCAGCAGTTGATTTAGGTAAAGAGATACTTAATAGTTGCGAAAATGATATTAATGAACTTGCAAAACTAAGTGTTTCCCAAATGATTAAGTTTAAGGGAATTGGAGAAGCAAAGGCAATTACTATTGCTGCCGCACTTGAATTAGGTAACAGACGTTCCAAATTTCCTTCAAAAAATCCTAAGATTAGTTCCAGTAAATCTGTTTACGATTTTATGTATTCTAACTTTGCGGATTTGAATATAGAAAAATTTTATATTTTACTCCTCAAAAGGTCAAATCAAATTATTAATGCTAAAGAAATTAGCATTGGTGGAATTTCAGGAACTATTGTTGACCCCAAAATAATTTTTAAATACTGTATTGAAGAACTTGCTTCTTCTGTAATACTTTGTCATAATCATCCCTCAGGAAATACTAAGCCAAGTAATGCCGATATTGAACTTACCAATAAAATCAAACAAGGAGCAAAATTGTTGGATATTTCTTTACTTGATCATTTGATTTTTACTAATAATTCATACTTTAGCTTCGCTGATGAAGGGTTGATTTAGTAACTAATTAGCATTATTTTTACAAACAACAATTATTAATTTTGGTTAATTAAATTATGAAAAAGAAATATTTTATTATTTTGCTTTTACTTTCTTCCTTTTATGTTTTTTCTCAAGGACAACTTTCGGGTGATTTAATGCTAAATTCTAACTTTTATGATAAAGATACATCCATAGGGGCAAACACTTCTCAGTACAAACATGAGCTTTCCTCAGCAGAGGCATGGATGTTTTTGAATTATAAAATAAGCGGTTTTAATTTTTCTGTCCGCTATGACCTGTTCAATAATTCTCCATTACTTGACCCAAGCGAAGTTTATACCGAGCAAGGATTATCTTTTTATTCAGTGAATAAAATGATTGGTGATTTGGATATTACAGCAGGGTATTTTTATGACCAATTTGGTACAGGAATAATTTTCAGAGCCTTTGAAGACAGAACATTAGGTTTGGATTACGCTATTAATGGTATAAGATTGAAATATAATTTCTCGGATAATTTTAGAGCAAAAGCATTCACTGGAAAACAAAAATATAGGTTTGGAATGCATCCACAGGTACTTAAAGGAATTAATATCGAAAAGGATATTAATATTAAAGATAAAGCATCTTTATTAACAGGTGCTGGATTGATAAACAGAACAATTGATCACAATACTATGGGTTTGATTGCCAATGAAATAAATTCATATCTTTTAGAAGACAGATTTGTTCCAAAGTGGAATAATTTTGCAGCTACTTTTTATAACACATTGATATTTAAAAATATAAATTGGTATGTTGAATATGCTCAAAAAACAAATGAGGCAATAAAAAATAAAGCAGGTGATAAATTTATTTATAAAGATGGAAATGTTATTTATTCATCTTTGAATTATTCGGTTATGGGATTCGGATTGAGTTTGCAGTACAAAAAATCTACAACTTTTGCTATGCGTACATCACCGTTTATGGCACTTCTTGACGGAACAATAAATTATATGCCTCCAATGAGCAAACAAAATTCAAAAGCACTTCTTGCTCGTTACAGTATTTCTGCACAGGAGTTTGGTGAGGAAGCATTTCAAACAGAAGCAACTTATTCCCCAAACAAAAAAAATACTTTAAAAGGAAATTATTCTTATGTTGAAGATGAAAAAAATGATAAATTATTTAGTGAAATAAATGTTGAATGGTATAAAAAATTTAGCAAAAAGTTTAAATCAACAATTGGTTTACAATCCATTTATTACAACAAATTAGTTTATGAAAATCATCTTGATAACTATAAAGACGGAACACAGGAAGATGCGATTGTTAAAACAATTACACCTTATTCGGAGTTTGTTTATAAATTCAGTAGAAAGAAATCTTTAAGGGCAGAAATAGAATATTTGTTTACAGAACAAGATCATGGAGATTTTTTATTTACTTTGCTGGAATATAATATTGCACCAAAATTTTCTTTTTCTGTTTCGGATATGATAAATACAAAACCTAAGAAACTTGATGAGGTTAAGCATTACTATAATATTTCTTTGGTTTATTCTCATCATCAAACAAGATTTCAGATTGGATATATGAAACAAGTTGAGGGTGTTGTATGTACAGGAGGGATTTGTAGAGTAGAGCCGGCTTTTAGCGGAGTAAAATTTAATTTAACAACAAGTTTTTAATAAAATAAATATGAAGAAATTATTAGTAGTATTTTCAATAATTGTTTTTTTTACGGCATGTGAAGAGGAGGGACCATACATTAATTTTGAACCTGAAATTGTTGATACATCTTTAATTGATACAACTTATATATCTTTAACATCAGAAAATGCACAAACAAAAAATATTTTAATTGAGGATTTTACAGGAGTAAATTGTCCTAATTGCCCAAAAGCCGCACAAAAAATTCATGACTTACAAGCTCAATATCCTGACAGAATAGTTGCTGTTTCAATTCATCCTGAAGGATTTGCTTTTACTGAACCTTTTAGCTGTCATTATGATTTTAGAACTGATGACGGTACAAATCTTTTGAGCTTTTTAGGAAATTGTACAGGTTTGCCATCAGGTGGAATAGACAGGGTGAAATTTGCATCCGAATCAAGAATATTAATTAATTTTACAAGTTGGTCAGGACATTTGAGTGAGCGAATAAATGAAACTACGGATGTAAATATTCATTTGAGTTCATCATACAAAGCAGACAGTAGCGATTTTGCTAAAGTATTAGTGAAAGCACATTATACCGAAAATCTTTCTGATACTCATTATATTTCCGTTTTTCTTGTAGAGAGTAATATTGTCGATTGGCAAATAAAACCATTTGGAATTATTGATTCTTTTTATACTCATAATCATGTTTTTAGAGATGCTTTAACTATGTACAACGGAGAACTTCTTTTTGAACAAGCTGAAAAAAATAGGGTAATTGAAAAAGAATATAAAGTTGAAATTAAATCTGAATGGGTAGCGGAAAATTGTTCCTTTCTTGTTTTTATTCATAAATCAGGAATAGCGAGTAAAGAGGTAATTCATGTTGAAGAAATTGAAATTGAATAAATTTAATAGATGCCAAAATTATACGTCATACCAACGCCAATAGGGAACTTAGAGGATATTACTCTACGTGCCTTAAAAGTGTTGAAAGAAGTTGATTTGGTATTAGCAGAGGATACACGACAAATATCAAAGTTGCTACAACATTTTGAGATAAACACAGCAAAGAGAGCATATCATCAGCATAACGAGCATAAACTTGTTGATAATATCGTTAAGGAACTAAAGGATGATGATAAAATATTTGCTTTGGTATCGGATGCAGGTACACCCGCTATTTCTGATCCCGGCTATCTCATTGTCAAAAAATGTATTGAAAATAATATAAAAGTAGAATGTCTTCCGGGAGCAACAGCTTTTATTCCTGCTTTGGTAGAATCAGGATTACCTTCAACAACTTTTTGCTTTGAAGGTTTTTTACCTCATAAAAAAGGTCGTACAAAAAAGTTGAAAGAACTTGAAGATGAAACTCGTACAATGATTTTTTATGAATCTCCTTATCGCTTGCTTAAAACTCTTAAGCAATTTACGGAATATTTCGGTGCGGATAGGGAAGCATCTATTTCACGTGAATTGACAAAAATATATGCCGAAACAATATCTTCAACAATTGGAGAACTTTTAAAACATTTTGAAAATAACATAATTAAAGGAGAATTTGTAATTATTATCAATGGAAAAAAATAGAAATTTATATTTTACAGGATTATCAATTTTTACAGGAACAGTACTTTGGATGGCTTGGCCTCCAAAACATTATGTGTTTCTAATTTTCTTTGCGTTTATTCCGCTACTTTATATTGAGCAGGATTTTTATAGAAAAAAAATATACCGTTCGGAATTGAAACTATTTCTGTTTTCATTTCTTACTTTTCTCATCTGGAATGCTTTAACAACCTATTGGCTTTATAATGCAACTCTCGAAGGAGCATTTATGGCAATATTTATTAATTCATTGCTAATGTCTCTTCCTTTGTTGCTTTTTCATAAAGTAAAAAGGTATTTGAAAAAGGAAATATCATTAATATATTTTATTTGTTTTTGGCTTTCTTATGAACTGTTACATTTAAGCTGGGATTTTTCATGGCCTTGGCTCCATCTTGGAAATGCCTTTGCTGTTAAACCCGAATGGATTCAATGGTACGAATATACAGGAATACTGGGTGGCACTTTTTGGATTTTATTAGTTAATATTTCTGTTTTTTATCTTTTGAAAAGATTAAATAAAAGCATAAAAAGAATTGTTAAAGACTCCACTTTTTATCTCAGATTTATTTTAGTAGCTTTCGTGGTGATAGTTCCTATAATAATTTCAAACTTAATAAAAGTTGAAACTTTGGAGCAAAGTCCAAAAAATGTAGTGATAGTACAACCCAATGTTGACCCTTACTCCGAGAAATTTGCAAGCGGAACATATCAAGAGCAAATAGAAAATTTGTTAAACTTAAGTAGAAAAAATATTGATTCCAATACAGTTTTGTTAGTTTGGCCCGAAACAGCAATCTCACGCCCTGTTGATGAAAACCAACTTAAGTCAAATAATAGCATGATTTTGATAAGCAGATTATTAAAACAATATCCAAATATCAAATTAATTGCAGGAATGGATTCTTATAGATTTTTTAAAAAAGGAGAGGAGCTAAGTCCTACTGCACGTTTTTATAAGTCTGATAGCACATATTACGATAGTTATAATTCAGCACTTATGTTAGATCACAATTTAAATTATGAAATTTATCATAAGTCAAGGTTGGTTCCGGGAGTTGAGCAAATGCCTTATCCTAAAACATTTAAATTCCTTGAAAAATTAATTATTGATTTAGGAGGAACAAGCGGTAGTCTTGGAAGACAAAAAGAAGCAAGTATTTTTAAAATAAATGATGATATTAAAGTTGCACCTATAATTTGCTACGAATCGGTTTATGGTGATTATCTTGGTGATTTTGTGATGAAAGGAGCAAATATTATTACTATTATCACAAATGACGGTTGGTGGGGAGATACACCTGGTTACAAACAACATTATTTATATTCGGTATTGCGTGCTATTGAGATGAGAAGGAATGTTATACGCTCTGCAAACACAGGGGTTTCTTGTTATGTCAATTCAAAAGGAGAAATAATTCAAAAAACAAATTGGTGGGAGAGAGCAACAATAAAACAAAAAATTTCATTAAATAATAAGATTACATTTTATGCAAATGCCGGTGATTACATAGGTAGAATTGCATCCTTAATCAGCATCTTGATTCTTTTGGTAGCCATTGTAAGAAGATTTTCACGAAAAAGCCTCATTTAAGACTTTCTTGAAGAATTGTTTATTTGGTGATTTGTTTATCTGTTTATCCGATACACTAACTCTAAGTACTTTAGGCACTCTAGGCACTTTAAGTACTTCTTTTTGTTTATTCGTTTATCTGTTTATCCGATACACTAACTCTAAGTACTCTAGGCACTTTAAGTACTTCTTTTTGTTTATTTGTTTAAACGCAGAGTCGCAGAAACGCAGAGGAAAAAGTAACAAAAAAAGTCAACCCTATTCAGGCAAGCACAAACTGAAGACTGCTTACTGAAGACTGTGGACTGATTCGTATTTTCACGCAAAGACGCAAAGAACGCAAAGGAGAATTGTTTATTTGGTAATTTGTTTAAACGCAGAGTCGCAGAAACGCAGAGGAAAAAGTAACAAAAAAAGTCAACCCTATTCAGGCAAGCACAAACTGAAGACTGAAGATTGCCGACTGAGGACTGCTTACTGAAGACTGCTTACTGAAGACTGCTTACTGAAGACTGTGGACTGATTCGTATTTTCACGCAAAGACGCAAAGACGCAAAGAACGCAAAGGAGAATTGTTTATTTGGTAATTTGTTTAAACGCAGAGTCGCAGAAACGCAGAGGAAAAAGTAACAAAAAAAGT
>JAYEOP010000589.1 GCA_034723125.1 Bacteroidota bacterium
GATGAGCTCTCAATTTGGTCAACTGATTATTTCCTTAAATTAGTTGATTTAATCAAATATGAATAAAAATCCGAAAATTCCAAATGACTAAAGTTGGCAGTCAAGCATAGTCAAAAAATATAACAAAAAATCGCAATAATATTTTTATTTGCACAATAATTTAAAGTAATATCTAAAAAAACGAACGCTATCAAATACAATTTTTACAAAAAGTTCGATTGATTGATGCAAAACACTTTAATCCCCTAAAAGAAAAAAGCTTAAAAAATTTATTGTATTGATTCTGTATTATTCGTTTCAATTTCTTCTTTTTTTTCCCACTTTAATCAATAACAAGTGATTTTACTTTTAGCTCTTTCCCTTGTAAAATTTCAGGATTGAAAGAATTACATTTTGGGCAGGGAGAAAAGAAATCTTGAACTTCAAACTCATGCAAACAATTTTTACATTTTGCTTTAGCCTGAATTTTTATTATTTTTATTTTAGCGTTTTCTAATACTGTATTTTCAAATGCTACATCCATTGCAAAGTCCAATGCTTCTTGCACAACGCCTGACAAATTACCTATTTCTATTTCTATTTCTGAAACTGATTTGCCATTATTTTTTTTTACATTTACCTCAGCAATTTCGACAATATTTGTAGCTATTGATAATTCGTGCATTTTTGTTGATTAAAATGATTATTAAAAAAATCTTATTGATTACAAAGTTAAAAAAATAAAAATATTTAGTTGTAAAATAAATTTTTTATAGTATTATTGTATTAAAATTTAGTTAGTAATTTAATTGATTATAAAGACAAATATTATATATTAAATATTTAAAGAAAAAACTTATGACACAATATTATTCATTTAGCGTACAATGTCCACATTGTGGCAAATCATTGATGAATCCTTATAAACTTATTAAGGACAAACCGTCAATTGAGGTAATAATTTCCAAAGAAGGAGAAGGAAAAAAAGGTAAATTCAGATTTTGTTCTAACTATGGCTGTTATATGACTGAATCTGATATTGGATTTAAAGAAAATGACAAGTTAGATTTTCTTTGCCCTTCTTGTAATAAATCATTTAAAACAGGTAAAAAATGTGATGTTTGTGGTCATGATATAATTAGTTTTAATCTCAATGTAGGAGGCAAAGTTGAAATATGCTCTAAAAAAGGATGTCAAAACCATTCTATTACATTCAAAGATTTAGATTGTGCATTGCATAGTTTACACGACAAGTATAGTTATGGAGGATAAGTTTGAAATTAGAAACTCACTTATTTTTCCTTAACATTTAATAATACTAAACCGCTATTAAGATGCTGATTAAGAAAATAAATTATTTTTGTTTTGTTTTTCTTCACAAAATTCTTGCATAGCTGTGGCTACGGAATAATTTTTTGAATAAAAACAGGGCGAAAAGAAATGTTTTATTTTCAGTATCTTGATGGCGGTTTAGTATAAGATGAAATTCGTAACAAATAAAAATTATAATTCATCCGCATAATGCATAGTTTGTTTTAGTCTTAATTTTATTTTAGCCTTCGTTTTAATTA
>JAYEOP010000590.1 GCA_034723125.1 Bacteroidota bacterium
GGGGTGGAGAGATGTGGAGGCTGAGGCTAATTGGGGGCTCAGTTCATAAAGTTGAAAAGTTTAGATAATTGATAATTGACAATGGATAATTGATAATTAATGAATAATGAATATCTTAAATAATTTTTCACCCAGAGGGTGATCCGCCTTCGGCGAGACAAGCCAGCCAGCCTCGCCGAGTCTAGGCGGGCCTCTGGCTGGCAATTAAGGAATACTTTATAAACTTTACGAACCTTCTAACTTAACCATGAAGGCTTTATTAAATGGGTGGGAAGTGGTTTAATAAAAAGAGATAGAGAATAAGAATTATATAATTAATTACTTATATTTAAAATTATGCCAAATTATTTCGTCAATCAAAGAAATATTAGTGCGTTACTTCAAAACATTAAGGACGAAGATATTGTAATCCCAGAAATTCAGAGACCTTTTGTTTGGGAGAGTAAAAAAGTTCGTAATCTTATGGACTCGTTGTATCAGGAATTTCCAATAGGTTATATTATTACATGGAAAAATCCAAATATAAGACTAAAAAATGGAAGAATGAGCGAGGGAAAACAAGTTATAATAGATGGACAACAAAGAATTACCGCTTTGATGGCTGCGATCTTGGGACGAGAAATTATAGACAAAGAGTATCAAAAAAAGAGGATTCGGATTTCCTTTAATCCATTGAAAGAAAAGTTTGAAACATTAACTCCTGTTATTGAAAAAAATAGTGAATGGATAAGCGATATTTCAGAATTTTTTAAAACTAGAAATAATATTTTTAATTTTACTGCTAATTTTTGTAAAAAAAATAATTTTACCGAAAAACAAAAAATCAAGACTCAGCAAAGTCTAACAAAATTACTAAACATGGAGGATAAGTTTATTGGAATTATTGAGCTTGATGCAAATTTAGATATTGATGATGTAACGGAAATATTTGTTAGAATTAATGATGCTGGGACTCCCCTTTCACAAGCAGATTTTGCAATGAGTAAAATTGCCTCATACGAACCAACATCAGACCATTTGTTTGGAGTGAATTTAAGAAAGTCTATTGATTATTTTGCTCATCTATCTCAAACACCACATTTTCTTGAAGATATTGGAAGAAACGATAAAGAGTTTAGCCGAACAGAATATTTGCTAAAAATGAAATGGGCCGGGAAGGAATTGGATAATATATATAATCCAAACTATAAGGATATTTTAAGAGTAAGTTTCATTAAGGAATTTAATAGAGGGAAAATTAGCGATCTTGTGAAGCTTTTATCTGGACAAAATTTTAAAACAAGAAATTATGATCAAAAAATACAAGAGAAATCATTCTTGGCTTTAAAAAATGGAGTCCTTGACTTTATAAATGAAAATCATTTTAAGAAATTCCTTATTATTTTACAATCAGCTGGAATTATTGATTCAAAACTTATTAATTCACAGAGCGTTCTAAATTTTGCCTATATTGTCTATTTAAAACTTAGAAAAGATGGAATGGCAAATAATTTAATTGGGAAATATACAAAAAAATGGCTTGTTCTTTCAATTTTGACTGAAAGATATTCAGCCTCACCAGAATCTACGATGGATAAGGATATTAAAGATATTAATAAATATGGAATTAAAAAAGTTATTGCAAAGATTGAAGAGGCGGACATGTCATCAACTTATTGGAATATTGGACTTGTACAAAATTTAAACAGGGCGATAATTTCAAGCCCATTTTTAAGCCTCTTTTTTATAGCACAGATATGCTCTAAGGATAAAGCTTTATTCTCCGAATCGGTTTTAATCGATCAACTCGTTAGCATAAAAGGAGACGTCCATCATATTTTCCCCAAAAATTATCTTCAAAAAGCAGGGTTTGGAATAAGTAAATATAATCAAATTGCAAATTTTGTTTATTTACAACAAGAAGTAAATATAACAATAGGAGATAAACCACCAGGACAATATTTTAGCCGAGCATTAAATCAATGTGATAATAAAACTTTGGATAGTGGAAGTATTGGAGAAATTACAGACAAGAAAAAATTGATAAAAAATTTAGAAATAAATTCTATCCCAACTGATATTTTTGAAATGGATATTACTAATTATGATGAATTTTTAGAAAAAAGACGGAAATTAATGGCAAAGAAAATTGAAAAGTTTTATAAGAGTTTATAGTAATAATTTTCTAATCAGAGAGCAGAAAGCTCCTACTCCTTATCAGGCAATCTATCATCTTTTTTTCTTTGATAATAAGTATTTTTATTTAAACATCTGTTTATAATATTTTCCATGTGCCAATAAGTGTAATTGCCATATCTAAAATAAATCTGTTTTGTTTTGTAAAAATAATCCTCGTATCCGGACTGGTCAATGTAATTAGCAAGCTCTAAGTATAATTTGTTATCAACTTTTTCTTGGACAATATATTCATGGGGCCATGTTTTAGCATAAGTTTTTGCAGGCGTCCAATTAGAATTTTTAATAAATAATTTTAAATTATTGGGGAGTAGTACTCTGTCAAACATCGCCTTTATTTTTTTACTATGAAGAAATATTAAAACCTTTTTGATTGTAGCTATAGTATTGTTGATTACTTTAGTTTCATCCATGCTGAATCTAAAGTGGATTCCATAAGTTGCATATTCTTTTAATCAAAAATACATTATTTATTTCAATAAGTATAGTAAGTTATAATTTAAAATAGCTGAACAGAATTCTTAATTTATAATCTAGAATTTATAATCTAAAATCTCTCAAGACTTGATTAAATGGGTAGAAAGTGGCTTAATGGGGAGGAGAATTGCATGGTTAATTGGTTATCAATGAAAATGCTATAAAGTTTTTATTAAGATTATAATTAAGAGAATAATTCAGGTAGGGTTTTTTGCAAAAATTAATGTGCTTTTTAATTATTTTATATAAATTCAATGAGAGTTAATATCAAGGAAATCAGGAGAATAATTAAATCTGATGTTATTAAGCCTAGAATTGAAGAATATTTACAGAAAAGAAAAAGTGGAGACGAGCAGCAATGGAACGAGGAATATAAATGGGATCCAAAAATATTGCCTGCAACACATAAGGAATTTATCAAGGAAAGAGACATTCTTAAAAAAATTGAAATTCTTCAAAAAAATAATCCAAACGAAGGATCCTTTGTGAGTTATATGGACTTGGACGATCTCAATAAATTTGCTAAGGAAAAAACAAAGCAAGCCACAAAGTTGATGGAAAACTTATTGAATGGAAAAAAGAATATTGCTAAACGCATTGATTATTTTAGGGATGAGACGAAAAAAGTGGATGAAAAAATTAAATTAGGAACACCCTTATTTGGTTACATTATGGCGGTATTCAATTCCAGTAAATATCCAACTTATAAAAATTCAACCTTTATGGCTCTCAAAAAGCTCATTGGAAAAAGACAAGAATGGAGTTCTATGAGTGTTGGCGAGAAATATCAAACATTTACTGACCTGTGCCATGAAATGGGCAAATTGCTGAAGCCAGAACTTGAAACTGTAAATATCAGAGGTATTGAGGTCAAGCCAGGAAGGACTGCTCTGGATGGTCAAGACTTTTTCTATATTCTTGAAGATCGTTATAATAGAGAGAGATATTTCCCCGAACTTGTTAAATTTCTTGAACAAGCCAAGGCAAGCAATCTTACAACAAAGCAATACCGAAAGGATTATATGAATTGTAAAGTGAGGATAAGTTTTGGAAAAGTAAGCTCTGCACAAACACCCTGGATTAGTTTTTTATCCGGTGACAATAAATTACAGAAGGGAATTTATCCAGTCTTTCTTTTTTATAAAAGTATAAATAAATTATTTCTAGCATATGGTATAAGTGAAATAAGTGAACCCGAACAAATTTGGAACATTGTTGGAAAAGAAACAATTGAAGATTATTTTATTGAAAATTTCAACTCGGAGCCAGAGAGATATGGCAGTTCTTATGTTTATAAAGTATACGATGTGAAAAACATTGATAATTTAAATCAAGAACAAATGGAAAATGACTTGAAAAACATAATTAATGAATATAAAAAACAACTTGAAGAAACTCCAAAAATTCAATACTGGACAATTTCTCCGGGGGAAGATGCAAAGCACTGGGAGGAGTTCTATCAAAAAGGGATCATTGGAGTCGGCTGGGATAAAACAAAAGATCTCTTACAATATAAAAATAAAAAAGAAATTCAAAAGGTTGCGAAAAACTTATTTGGATTAAAAACTAATGCCAGCAATACTGCCCAAGCTTGTTTGGATTTTTCTAGAACAATGAGAATTGGGGATATTTTAATTGTCAAAAAGGGAATTCATGAATTGGTCGGCTATGGAAAGGTAACTTCAGATTATATTTATGATGCAAGGAGGAAGACATATAAACACATACGAAATGTGATGTGGATTAAAAAGGGAAATTGGAAGATAGATAAAGAGATTATTCATCCTGCATTAAAAACTTTAACTAACATAACTCCGTATGAAGGTTATGCCCAAGAATTATTGGGCATAATGGACGAAAGTAATATTGATGGAAAAAATTACTGGTGGATTAATGCAAATCCAAAAATTTGGAATTTAACAGAGGCGGAAGTCGGTTCCAAACAAATATATACAAGCCATAATGAGGCCAAGAATCCCAGAAGAATTTATAGTTATTTTAAAGAGGTTAAGCCGGGCGACATTATGTTTGGATATATAACAAGTCCGGACAAACAAATTACTTCAATATGCAAAATAACCAAAGGGTTATATGAGAACAAAGAGGGGGAAGTGATTGAATTTGAAAAAACTGAGACTTTACAAAATCCAATTTTGTGGAATGAATTGAAAAATGAAGAAAGTTTGAAAAATTGCGAACCAATTAAGAACAATCAAGGAAGTTTGTTTAAAATAAGCAAAGAAGAATATGAAACCATTAGATATTTGATTGATGAGAAAAATATTTTCACGAAAGAAAAAATTGAAAAATATATAAAAAAGGATGCTCTAGACAAATTATTTATTTCAGAAAATGAATTTGATAATATAGCCCAAAATATTGAAAGAAACAAAAATATCATTCTGCAAGGCCCTCCCGGAGTTGGCAAAACTTTTCTTGCAAAAAGGTTGGCTTATTATTTGATTGGATACAAAGACGTAAACAAGGTACAATCTATCCAATTTCATCAATCATATTCATATGAAGATTTCATGCAAGGTTACAGGCCCAATGAAAAAGGAAAATTTGATCTTGTTAATGGAATATTTTTCAGATTTTGTCAGAAAGCTAAAAATGATCCAAACAATAAGTATTTCTTCTTGATAGATGAAATAAATAGAGGAAATCTGAGCAAAATTTTTGGTGAATTAATGATGCTTATTGAAAAAGATAAACGGGGTAAAGATTTTGCTATACCTTTAACATATTCCCAAGATGACAGAGAAACATTTTATGTGCCAGAAAATGTTCATTTGATTGGGACTATGAACACAGCTGATAAATCACTTGCGATGGTAGACTATGCTTTGCGAAGAAGATTTAATTTTATTTTTCTGAAACCAAAATTTAATAACAGCTTTAGTTCATTCCTAGAAAATATGGGAGTTAAAAAGATTATTATTAAAGCGATAGTTGAAAAAATAAGCAAACTAAATGAGATGATAATTAATGATGATAATAATCTTGGAAAAGGATATCAAATTGGTCATAGTTTTTTCTGTCCTCAGAGAAAAAGTAAATATGACGAAGAATGGTTTAAGAATATTGTCAAATACGAAATTGAACCATTGCTCGAGGAGTATTGGTTTGATAGTGAGAAAAAATTTAATGAAGCGAAGAATTTATTAAACTGATTTTTATGGAGATACCTATAATAAATATATATTACCTACTTTGTTATGCTTGGGATAAACTTGAAGAAAAAGATGTTGTTAACGTAAAAGAAGAAGATCACACTAAGTTACTTGATCTTTTTGCAAAGATATTAATTAACGGAATGAATCATCTAATCAGGAAAGGATTGGACAGAAATTACATTGATATCAAAGAAGATTCAAAGAGAATTAAGGGAAAGATTAATTTCAATGAAACACTGAAAAGGAACTTGTTGGTACGATGTGAAATTAGTTGCGAATTCGACGATTTTAGTTACAACATTCTTCACAACAGAATTATTAAAACAGTGATTGGAGGATTAGTTAGAAATGATGAGGTGGATCAGGAGCTGAGGGACGAATTGAATAAAATCTATCGATTATTGAAAGAGATTGATGAGATAAGGCTTTCCTCAAAAATATTTAATGCTGTAAAATTAAACAGAAATAATTACTTTTATGATTTTCTGATCAAGGTATGTAGGCTGATATATGAAAATTATTTAATCACGGAAGAAACGGGCAAGGGGAAATTTAGAGATTTTATAAGAGACGAAGTAAAAATGAGAATGCTCTTCGAAGATTTTGTTAGGAATTTTTATAGAAAAGAACAAAACGAATTTTCTGTAACAAGGGAATTGATTGCATGGAATGTTAAGGCTGAGAATGATGAAGATATGAGTTATATGCCGAGAATGGAAACCGATATATCGCTAAAATCAAAAAGTAAAAAAATAATAGTTGATACAAAATATTATAAAGAGGCCATTAAGGGTCAATATAAGAATAAAGAAAAGTTAATATCCAATAATTTATATCAAATGTTTGCCTACATAAATAATATAGAAAACAAAGGAGGTCTAAATAAAAAATGTACTGGAATATTACTTTACCCAACAGTTAAAAAAGATTTGGATTTAAAATATAAAATACCAAATCATAACTTACAAATTAAAACAATAAATCTAAATCAAGAATGGAAAAAAATTCATAAAGACTTATTAAGTGTAATTATGACTTGAAAATCCCTATGTTTATAAATTTTAAAAACAATTTAGAATAGAAGATAATCATCTATTTATATTTATATAACCCAATGCAACAATTTTCTCATTCAAAATTACAAACCTATGAAAGATGTCCCCTGCAATATAAGCTCCAATACCTCACCAACCTAAAGCCGGAGCAGGAAGAGACGATAGAAGCCTTTGTGGGTAGCCGGGTCCATGAGACTCTGGAACTCCTTTATCGTGATCTACTGCGAACAA
>JAYEOP010000591.1 GCA_034723125.1 Bacteroidota bacterium
TTAACTACTGCCAAATAAGTTCCTATGGCTAAGTCGGATGTGCTAAAATAAATTGAATGTTTTCCTGTAGCATAGCTTCTTTCGGTAATTCTTTTTACAGTTTGTCCCATTGTGTTATAAACTGTTAGTGGTAAATTGTATGAGTATGGCAGATTACGTGAGCTTTCATTGCCTGACCAAGATGAAGCACGAGCGAACTACGAAATCTCAAAACCCACACCGAACCTGCCATTACCTATACAAAATGTTATGGGCTTTTATTCTGAAACCATTTCACTGATTTTTTGAGCTATGTTTGAAACATCATTTATTGAACCTTTATACGTAATCTTAATACCTGCATTCATATTAATAAGTGTAAAATAAATTGTTTTAAAAAACAACCATCGAACAAGTTTTTCATAACCAACACTTTGAATAGTTTTTTTATTGAGATTATAAACACCTGTGTCTGAAGGAATAATTCCCCATAAAATGGTTCTCTTATTCACTTGGATTATTCTACGATTTGTTACAACGATATGTGTTTTTAGTTTTATACCAAGTATAATCCAAAAAATCCTAAAAATACTTGTCATTAATTTAACTAAAGGGTTTGGAGAATCCGTATATGCATTACCTTCAATCTGATAAAGTACCTCTTCGTTCTCCAACAAAATCACTTCTTTTAATTTACTCATAATATTATTTTTTATTTGTTTTTTCCTACTCGTAAGGCTTTTCAGTTCCGCCCCGTTTTTTTGAATGGGTTCTGGTCTCCATTTTTGCCCTACCTTATTTTTGGGATTGGTCAGGTCAAATTCTTATCCCTGTATGTTATATCATTGTTAAATTACTTACAGTCAGTTTGTTTTTAATTTTTATTCCGATTAAGTCGGTTGCTTTACTGACGCTTCTTCTTCTTCCGTTAATTGCCCATAACGAGTGAATATAATGATCAGTCATTATATTTCCATTATATATTTTGTTAAAAAATTCCATAGTTCAATATTATCCAATGGCTTATGAATGTTACCTGCCTGTGTGTAGCACGCAGACAAGTCAAATCCCTTGATGGTAATATGAGTAGTTTTAATATTTTCATGCCCTAATAAATTTTGAATGCATATTAAATCCGTTGAATGTATATTAAATCCATTAGCAAATATAATAAAAAATTTTAATATGTAACAAAACAATACAGTTTTTTTTCCTTTTACCCAACTTTTAATAGCCAAATTATACTTAACCTTAACGGGAATTCTATTCTCGCCTCTATAATCAATTTTTTATCATAGAAAAAGGTCATTATATTTATTGTATCAGTGAATAAAGTTACCTTTTTTAAAAATTTAAAGCACTTTCAGGATAATACAATCAATTTTGAAGAAGTATATAAAAAACCCTTTCGCTTAGGCAGTAGCTTTAGCGAAAGTGTATAGGAACAAAGATAATAAATAATCTGACTTCGCCAAAATATTTTCCAATAGCTTGTTCCTCCGCTAAAGCTTCAGCGACACTCAATGCTATTCAGAAAAATTTGTGAAGCGAAGCAAATGAAGTAAGTA
>JAYEOP010000592.1 GCA_034723125.1 Bacteroidota bacterium
TATTGATATTGGTGCTTATGAAAATAATGGAAGTAATCCTCCAATAGCACCACCATTATCTATTGATAAAAATGATAATAATGATATTATTGTTTCATGTTATCCAAATCCGGTAAATAATGTTTTGAATTTAAGTTTTAGTAGTAATCTTAATAGATTAAATAAAATTGAAATTTATAATATAGAAGGTAAAAAAATAAAAACTTTTACTTCAGAGAAACAAAATGTTTCTTTTGATGTATCATCATTTGATTACGGTTTATACCAAATTATTATATCAAATGAACAATCAATAAAAACATTGAATTTTTTAAAACTTTAATAAATTTAAAGGTTGTCTAATGTTTTAGCAATAGGCAACCTTTTTTTTCATTTTATGAGATTTAAGATCATATTTATTATATCATTTTTTTTAATTGTAAGTACAATTAATTCAAATGCTCAAAAGGAAGCTTCTTGGTGGTATTTTGGACAAAAATCAGGAATTCATTTTTCTAAGGATACAATTAAAGCAGATACAAACGGACAAATCTCTACAACTTATTCGTGTGCCTCAATTTCTGACAAAGATGGTAATTTATTGTTTTATACAAATGGGGACCAAGTATGGAATAAACAGCATGATTCAATGAAAAATGGAGCAAATATTTCAATTTCAAATCCATGGCTTACAAATAAATTTTCAAATGTTTCTATAATCATTCCACATCCTGGCAATAAACAACAATATTATATTTTCTCTATAAATAATATCCATGGTTTTAGTTCTACTGGAAGTCATATTTATTATTCCATTATAGACATGTCTTTTGAAAATGGAATTGGAAAGGTTATATCAAAAAATAATTTATTATTGAGTGATGTCTGTTTTAAATTAACAGCAATTCACCATTCAAACAAAAAATCTGTTTGGTTAGTAACCCATACGGTGAACAATAATTCCTTCTATTCTTTTTTAATAAATAAAGATGGTATAAACCTTAATCCTATAACATCAAATGTTGGTAGTAGTCACATAACAACTGCACCTGTAAAAAGTTACAAATATGGTAACCTAAAAATTTCACCTAATGGAGAAAAAATTGTTTCATTAAAATCTACACCAAAAACTGGAATATATGCACAAACAAATTTTGAAGTTTTTGATTTTAATACAGCAAATGGCAAAGTATCAAATCCTCTCAGTACAATTATTCAATACCCATATTATTGCGAATTTTCATCTAATGGGCAATATCTATATTTACGCATTGGAGGGCAATTATTTCAATATGATTTCAGCAA
The DNA here is from genome assembly GCA_034723125.1 of Bacteroidota bacterium. NCBI lineage: Bacteria > Pseudomonadati > Bacteroidota > Bacteroidota bacterium. The sequence continues at coordinate 1,285 of JAYEOP010000592.1, forward strand.
AATTGATTCACTTTCATTTTTTAATAGTAAAAGATTTTGTGCATATCCTTCCTCAGCAATGCAATTACAATTAGGAATGGATGGTCGAATATATATTGGTAAATTTGGTATTGTTTCTAACCCTTTTTACTATTTAGGAGTAATAAACGAACCAAATAAAGAGGGAATATCATGTAACTATATTGATTCCGGCTTGTATTTAGGAGGACGAAAGGTTGAGCAAGGTCTACCCTTCTTCCTCCAATCCTATTTCTTCAAACC
>JAYEOP010000593.1 GCA_034723125.1 Bacteroidota bacterium
GCTGTCAAAAAAGTTAAATTTAATATTATAGGGACAAATTGTTCAAGATCAGTCACTGAATTATTTCTTACAATTTTTAATAATCCTCGAATTTGATCCCGCAAAATTTTAGGATTATTTTTTTCTATCCTATCAATAACTTCATCAAAATTTTTAATATCTTTCGATTCCTCCTTAATTTTTTTCTTAAGCTCAAATAACTTATCAGAATAATTTCTATAATGATTATTATTTATAAAACGCTTTCCCTTTTCATCTCCTAATTGATGCTCTGCAATTTTTATGTCTTCATCAATGCTAAATACTAAAAGCATCTTATTTTTTACAATTACATTAACGAAAGAGTTTTGATATTTTTGAGGTACAGAATATTTATTCCCTAAAAATGAAAGTAAACTAACTTTATCCACAAGTCTTTTTTTGTAACTCAATTCTTTAGATTTATAAATATTGCAAAGAGTAATTTCTTCTTTAAATAATGCAGACGGGGATTCATTTGTTATTGAGTGTATTTCATTATTTACACGACTTAACCAATCAGTAGATTTTATTCTAATATCTGCCAATGATAAAAACTTATCGCCATATAAAAAATCTTCCTTAACCTCTTTAACAGCTCGTTCAACTTTACCTTTACTTTCGGGATCGTACCCTTCACAAACTTGGGGTGTGAAATTATTTTCAAGAGCAAATTGATGAAATTTTTCATTCAACCAAACCTCTCGATACCTCTCATTTATTACAACAAGTTTAGTCTGATCATAAACATATTCTTTTGATTTATAACCAAAAAAAGTAAATGCTTCTGTATGAGATTTTATAAAATCTAAAGTATTAAATGGTCTATCCTGAAAATAAACATACTTCATTCTGCTAAATGAAAATATAAAAACTACAAAATAAATTTTATAATTATTACCATCTTCAAATTTAACTTTAGACTCTCCTGGATCAACTTGAACTTGTAGTCCTGGAGATGTTTCTATAGGCTCATAATAACGCTTTGAAGAACCTTTTTTTACTAAACTCATTTTTTGAACATAATTATGCAAAGCTCTTTTACCACAATTAAGAGAAGGATATTTTTCTTTCAATTTGCGATAAAGCTTGGTAATTCGCATTGAGGGGTAGGCTTCTAGTTGATCCTTTAAATATGCATTGTACTGATCGAATTCACTTACCCTTTGAACTGATATGAGTTTTGATAAATCGTTACTACCTGTTATTTTTAAATACTTTAAAACTGTTGTTTTAGAGATACCTAAATTTTTAGAAATACTCCGAATACTAAAACCTCTATCCGATAAAACTTTTATTGTATGATACACTTTAACCCCTTTCATTACAAACCCTTATTTTATTTAAAGAATATGAGTAAGTAATGTACCAATTTAAACTTCAATTAGTGTACCAATATAAACTTCCATTTACAATAGTAATCCACCCCTCGATAAAGCTAAAAAGTACATCAAAACCAAGAATTTGGAAGGAAATTTGCGTTTGTCTTTTCTGCAAATTGCATTACAAACTCGGAGATTTCAAC
>JAYEOP010000594.1 GCA_034723125.1 Bacteroidota bacterium
TAAATAATCAATATTTGTTTTTGTTTTATCCTTGAAAGCTTCAATTAACTGTTTTTTTAATTCTAAATCCTTCATTTATTTTAATTTTAACGTCACTAATTAGATAGCAAATTACGAAAATATTTTGTGAAATTTCAAAAATATAAATTTCACTTTGATATTGTTGATATTTATTCTAACAAATTAATGTAACTTCGGCTTTTATAAATAATAAATATATATGATTATGAAAAGGATATTAGTGTTAGTTGTTGCATGTTTTTTTATTTCTTCTTTAGTTTTAGCTCAAACTTATAGAGGAGAGGAAGCCAATAATATTGTAAAAGGTAGCAATACTGTAAAAATTGATGAGCAGGGGAGTATTCAATTTATTCGCCTCAATAAAGTTGTTTCTGAAAATAATCATCTCAAATGGTTAAAAAACTCTCTTGATTTAAAACAAAATGAGGATTTAATTTTTTATAAAAAAGAAAATGATCAATATGAATTTTCTCACTATAGATACAAGCAATATTACAATAATTTGGAAGTAGAGTTTGGAGTGTATTATGCCCACATAAAAAATAATAGACTAATTTCGGCAAACGGTACATTTTTTAAGGATATAAATATAAATACAACTCCTTCAATTACTGAGGAAAATGCTTTTAATACAGCAATGAATTCACTGCTTCCCAATGCAAAAATAAGGGAGGATACAAAACAAGAATATTTTAAACATTCAAATCCTAAACTTATAATATTTTCATCAAAAAACAATTATTATCTAGCTTACAAATTTGATATTTATCTTCCTGCACAAATAATTAGAAATGATGTGTATGTTGATGCACACAGTGGAGAGCTTATTGAAAAAATAAACAAAATACATAGAGCAAATGCACAAGGTACAGCAATAACAATGTACAATGGAACACAAACAATTACAACAGATAGTCTTGGAACTTATTATGCTTTAAGTGAAACAGGAAGAGGTTATGGAATAGAAACATTGGATATGAATAAAGGTACCATATATCAAAATGCAGATCCTTTTACAAATACAACAAATTACTGGGACGATACAACAAATCAAGACCATATTGCTTTAGATGTTCATTTTGGAGCAGAATCGACCTTTGATTATTTTTATAATACATTTAACAGAAGCTCTTTTAGTGGTTTTGGTTCAAAAATATTCAATTATGTTCATTATGGAACTAATCTAGCTTTTGCAATGTGGGACGGTTTGCGATTTGCTTTTGGCGATGGTGATAATACTTATAATCCTTATACTTCCTTAAATTTATATGCACATGAATTTACTCACGCAATTATAGAATATACTGCAAATCTATCATATACAGGTGAAACAGGAGCACTCCAAGAATCATTTTGTGATATCTTTGGAATTTGTGTTGACCAATATATAAATCCAACAACATTTAATTATAGTTTTGGAGAACAGGTTACTAAAACATCACAGCCTTTAAGAAATTTTGTGTCTCCAAAAACTTTAAACCATCCTGACACTTATTTAGGGCAATATTGGCATTCAGGTTTTGGGGGTGAAAATATTAACTCAAATATTCAAAATCATTGGTTTTTCTTATTGGCGGAAGGTACAAGTGGGGTAAATGACAATGGAGATACCTTTAATATAACAGGAATTGGAATTGTTGATGCATCAAAAATAACTTATCGTTGTTTAACCAACTATTTAACACCAATTAGTGATTACGATGATGCACGATTTTATTCCATTCAATCAGCAATTGATATTTTTGGAAATTGCTCACAACAAGTAACCTCTACAACTGATGCGTGGTATGCCGTAGGTATAGGTAAGGGATTTCAATTTGATACTTTAAAAGCAAAATTTGTTGTTCCATTAAGATATTTTTGCAAACCACCATCTTCTGTTCCTTTTATAAATCAAAGTACAAATGCATCAAATTATCTTTGGGATTTTGGTGATGGAGATACAAGTTATTCTGTTAATCCAACTCATATTTATCAGGACTCAGGATACTATACAATTTCATTAAGTGTTTGGGATACCTCATATTTGTGCTCTCAAAATGATACGGAAACTTATGTTCTTTATAGTCATATCTATATTCAAGACTCTGCTAATGTTGATTTTCTAGTAAGCAACGATTCTGTTTCTGCAGGTTGTGATCTTATTACTTTAACAGACATTTCAGATAGTTGTGTACAAAATTGGAATTGGATAATTAGCCCTTCCACTTATACGGTTATGAGCCCTTCAGCAAATTTCCCTACAATTGATGTCAGACTTGATGATACAGGAACTTATTCTATAAAATTAGTTGTAGATTTTGGGATAACATCTGACTCAATAATAAAAACAAATTATTTGCATACTGATTTTCTTGCAGGATTTGATTTTGATGCAACTAATAAAAATCCCATAGTTGGCAAAGATACAGTAGTGCTTTTAGATACTTCTCAATGTTCTTACAGCAGAAATTGGCTGATATCACCAAATACTTATACAGTAGTTCCCTCAAGTAATATTAAAGGAATTAAGGTGGTTTTTAATAATGTCGGCAACTACAACATTAGCATGGTTACAAGTTACGGCTCATATATCGATACTGTTGTTAAAAATAATTATATCAAAGTAATTTCATATTGTACACCCGTTGTTATTAATTTGAATCCTGATATTGGAATAAGTAATTTTACAATGGGCAATATCAATAATAACACAGTAATTGGAAATTATGCATATACCTATTATCCGCTTATTAATAATAGAGGATATAATCTTTTAGATAGCATTCCTTTTTCTTTAAGCCGAAATTCAACTAATAATAATATGAATCGAAAAGTATGGGTTGATTGGAATATTGACGGAGATTTTGATGATCAAGGTGAACTTGTTTCCTATGAGCCTAGTGCCACTACAAACACATTTCATGATACAATTGTTGTGCCTGCTACTGCTACTTTTGGAACAACAACCTTAAGAATTGGTACAAGCATTTTAGGTATGTCGAATAAAGCTTGTGGTGCAAATATGTATGGTGAATTTGAGGATTACAGATTAAAAATTACCCTTGCGGATTTTATTGAAATTTATTTGAAAGGACAAGATGTAATTAATATTGAACAATGTTCAAATTATATTGATGCAGGTTATACATACACTAGTATAGCTCCGATAACCTCATTTGATACCATAACAAATCTTGATATTTCAACTACAGGAACATATTATTACAAATATAAATTAACAGATTCATTAAATAACACAAAAACTATCAAACGAATTATTAATGTTTTCCCAAAAATTGACCTTTCAACCGAGTTTGCTTTATTGGGAAACGAGCATGATACCGTTAGTATTTATACCACATATTTTGATCCCGGTTATCAAACAAATATGACTTGTAATGTTATTGATAGTGTAGTAATTATTGGAAGCGTTGATACAAGTAAATTGGGTGTTTACACCTTAAATTATTATGCTTATAGCCCAAACAATTTTATTGTTCGTACAAGGTTTGTTCATGTTGTTGACAATGTTGACCCTCTTATTTCTCTAAACGGTTCATCATATATTAGTGTTGAAGTAAACAGTTCTTTTACAGATCCCGGAGTAACCGTTAGTGACAATTATTGCGATTCAAGTAGCATTACAGTTGTTGTAGTTGGAAGTGTTGACACTTCAAAAATTGCTGAATATACTTTAAATTATTTAGCTACCGATTGTAAAGGAAATGGGCCTGTAACTGTTTCAAGAATTGTGAAAGTAGAGGACACTCAAGCACCTCAAATTACATCAGCCTTGTATAATGATAAGGATACAATTGACGTAGAAGTATTTAATAAACTGATTTTACCTATTTTTACAATTGCTGATAATTATTCAACTGTGTTCGATATTGATACCTCAGGTTCTTTTGTTTCAACTTTTCCTGATCTTATTAGTAATAATTTAGGAACATATAATATTATAATTTCTGTAACAGATAGTTCTTTAAATACAGCAACATTCGAATTGATTGTTAAAGTTGTTGATACAGAAGCTCCTGTTATTACACTTTATGGCTCAAGTGTTTTAAATATTTTTAGATTTGATACCATTAAAGTTGACTCCTTTAGTGTTAGCGATAATTACGATAAAAATGTTGTAGTTATTAGAGGTGGTGATTACATTACAGATTATCTTGTATATTTTAAAACCGGATTTTATACTTTAAAATATGATGCAGTTGACCAATCAGGAAATAATGCAATGCAAGAAAAACGTTTTATTAATGTTGAAAAAGGAGGGTCAATTGATAACGAAAACGCTTTAAAAGGATTTAAAGTGTATCCTAATCCAACAAATGGAAAACTTACTATTGAGAAATCAATTAAAGCTCTTGAGATTCAAAATATAGAAGTTTATAATTCAATTGGTGAAAATATTCAATCAATACAATTTATTAATAATCAGGAAAAAACTGAAATCAATTTGGAAGGTTGCGGTAAAGGTTTATATTTTATCAGAATATTTACCTTAAAAGATAACTATGAATTTAAAATAATTTATCGATAAAATATTTTTGAACTAATCCGTAGTGCCTCTAAGAAAACTATCAAATTTTATGATTTCTAAGATTTTTTACCTGCCTTTGCCGTCAGGCAGGTGAGATTTTTATTTTTTGAGACGAGGCGATGCCTTAGCATCAGTGAGTTGAGAAAGATAAAAATATCGCAAAAAGATAGGAATCTAATTTTGCAGAGTTTTCTTAGAGACACTACGTAGAGAAAATCTTAATTTTTCTTTGCGGATAACCCAATAACTCCCTTTAAATATGATAAAATATTGTGGATTAATAACTGATATATTTATTTTTGCCCGATGAAAAATACCTTTGGACATATATATAGTCTGTTTTTAAAATTATTAATCGTATTATTTTTATTTGAAATTTCAAGGTTGTTATTTTTATTTTATAATTTTAAATATTTTAATTCTTTTTCTTTTCTTGAAATAAGTAGCACTTTTTTTTACGGATTACTATTTGATATTTCTGCAATTGTTTATGTTAACTCTTTATTTATTTTTGCTTTTTTAATACCGATTTATATTCGTGAAAACAACGTTTTTCAAAAAATATTAAAATACATTTTTGTAATAAGCAATGGGATTGCATTATTTTATAATACAATTGATTTTGAATATTTTAGGTTTACAGCTAAAAGGAGCAGTGCTGATATTTTTGATGTAACAACAGAAATCAAAGGTTTTTTGATAAGCTATATTTCAGACTTTTGGCACTTGGTTTTTATATGGATATTGCTTTTAGGTTTTTTAATATTTTTGTATAAAAAACTTTCATTCAAATTTAAAACATCATATTCTTTGGCTTCAATTTTAAAACAAATTGTAGCATTATTTTTTATTACTGGACTTTTAATTGTTTCCGCACGAGGAGGTTTTTCACTCCGACCAATACGGGCATTTGATGCAGCACGTTTTACCAAGCATCAGTTAATACCCCTTGTTTTGAATACTCCTTTTAAAATAATAACTACCCTTAGTAACGAAAGATTAACAGAATCCGATTATTTAAAAAAGGATGAATTAAATAAAATATATTCACCAATTCATAGGCCCAACCCTGATAATGATTTTAAAAAAAAGAATGTAGTAATAATTATCCTTGAAAGTTTTGGAAAAGAATACATTGGGTATTTTAATCAGGGAGAAGGATACACTCCTTTTTTAGATTCTTTGTGCAAAAATAGTTTGGTTTTTGAAAGCTCATTTGCAAATAGCCAAAAGTCTGTTGAAGCATTGCCTGCGATACTTTCGGGAGTTCCATCATGGATGAGCAAGCCTTATTTAAATTCCATTTATCACAGCAACAACATTTCAAGTTTGGGAAAAATATTGAAAGATGAAGGTTATTATTCTGCGTTTTTTCATGGTGGAGAAAACGGAACAATGGGCTTTGATAATTATATTGCCCTTTCAGGCTTTGGCGATTATTACGGAATGGAGCAATATCCTGACAAAAATGATTTTGATGGAAGTTGGGGAATTTTTGATGAACCTTATTTTCAATATGTTATTGATGTGATAAATAACAATCCTAAACCTTTTTGTATTTCTGTTTTTACACTTTCATCACATCATCCTTACAAAATTCCCGAGGAGCATAAAGGGAAATTTAAAGAAGGTAAGCATCCTATTCATAAATCTGTTTCTTACACTGATTATGCTCTTGAAAGATTTATGAAAAGGGCTTCTCAGCAATCGTGGTTTAAAAATACTTTGTTTGTAATTACTGCTGATCATACTTCTGTAAGTTTAAAAAACTCTTACAAAAACTTTATTGGAAAGTTTTCTGTTCCGATAATTTATTATACAGCAGATAGTAATTTAGTCGGTTTTAATAAAAATATTTCTACTCAGCAAATTGATATTATGCCAAGTATTTTGGGCTATTTAAATTACAACAAAGCATTTTTTTGTTTTGGTAAAAATGTTTTTGAAGATTCTGTAAAATTTGGAGCAATACAGTACAATGAAGGTATCTGGCAAAATGTTGAAACTCCTTATATTGAATATTTTGATGAAGAAAAAACAACATCATTTTATAAATTAACTACGGAAGGCAAAACCGAAATCAACTTAGTAAATGAAAAATCAGATAAAATGATGCAAATGGAAAAAAGGCTAAAAGCTGTAATTCAAAGCTACAGATATTTTTTGATTCATAATGAGATGGTGGTAAAGGAATATCCATTAAAGAAATAGGAATTGATTTTCCGTTAGAAATTCATCTTATTTTCGCCACCAATTATCATCCTCATCTTCACCACCAAATCCGTAGTTATAAGGATTGCCTTTTTCATCATCGTAATCCGGATCTAAGTGATAAGGGTAGTATTTCATCCAATCATTACCATACTTTCTTTTTAAGTGATTTGTTTCGCACTCCAATTGCATGGTACGTTCTTCATCAGGACTAAGTTCTTCATCACTAAAACCCTCAAAAAGTTCCTTGTAAAAGCGGCAATGACAATATTCTCCTAAAGAGCATTTTCCGTGTTCTGTGCCGGGATTACAAAGTTGGAAAAATC
>JAYEOP010000595.1 GCA_034723125.1 Bacteroidota bacterium
AAACCCAATGACAGCTTGGCTAAATGACTATTAATGACAATTGAATGACTTTTACATTCACATCCATTATTAATTCAAAGCCCAAGTATAATGAGTAATACAAAGTTTTCTTAGTGCCACTACTTAATATATTTCAAAATTGCTTTAGGGACAAAATTGCTAACATCCCCATTATTTCTCAATAACTCACGGATTATTGTTGAACTAATTGATAAATATTCCGGCTTTGAATCAAAAAATATTGTATGTATTTTCGGGTTTAACATATTATTCATAGTAGCAAGTGACCTTTCAAATTCAAAGTCGCTAACATTACGAATACCACGTACAATATGTTTTACATTCAGTTTTTTACATAAATCAACTGTCAAAAAATCATATTGAATTACCTTAATATTATTATTGTTTTTAAAAACATCTTCAATCATTTTAATGCATTTATCAACAGTAAAATATCTCGGTTTTGTAGTATTTGTTCCTAAGGCAACATAAACTTCATCAAAAAGTTCACTTGCTCTATTAATAATATCATAATGTCCAATTGTTATCGGATCAAAAGAACCTGGAAAAATAGCTTTCTTTAACATAATGAATAAATTTCACTTATAAAAAAAAAGCTAATTTACGCATTTAAAATTGAAATTTGCTGAGCTACTTTCATAGAAATTGAATCAAACTCTTTAATTAAGATTGCATTTTCATCATCAAGTACTGCGGGCAAACCTTTATCGGAACCATCAACTACGCCCATTACTAATGGTAATTGCCCCATCAATGGAATATTAAATTGATTAGCTAATTTTTGTCCACCACCTTCTCCAAAAATATAATATTTATTGTCCGGTAATTCTTTGGGTGAAAAATAAGACATATTCTCAACAACACCAATCACAGGAACGTTGATACTTTTTTGTTTAAACATATTTATTGTTCGTGCAGTATCACCGGTAGCAACATGCTGAGGAGTTGTTACTACAACGGCAGCAGTTAAAGGCATTTCCTGACATAAAGTAATATGAATATCACCTGTTCCGGGAGGAAGATCAACAATTAAATAATCAAGTTCACCCCAATCAGTATCAATAATAAGCTGACGTAACCCACTACTTAACAAAGGTCCTCTCCAAATTACAGGCTGATCAGGAGGTAATAAATTTCCTATTGACATTATTTTGATACCATGATTTTCAATAGGTACCATTATATTTTTTTTGTCAATAGTTTTTACCATTGGTCTTTCATCTTCTACACCAAGCATTTTAGGTATTGAAGGACCATTGATATCAGCATCAATAATTCCTATTTTTGCATTTAATTTTGATAAAGATATTGCAATATTCACTGCAACAGTTGATTTACCAACCCCACCTTTTCCTGAAGCAATAGCTATCAGATTCTTTACTTTAGACATCTTTTTCTCAGAATCTCTTTTTTGATGTTCTACTTTTGAGTCAAATTTTATGTTAACTTCCAAACTGTCATCCACATGTTTATGAATTTCTTTTGTGCAATCTTCAACAAATTTGCTTTTCATAGGACAAGCAGGAGTAGTGAGTACAAACCTGAATGAAACTTTTTTCCCTTCAATTTTTATATCTTGCACCATTCCCAAACTTACAATGTCTTTATGTAAATCAGGATCAATTACGTTGCTTAATGCTTTAAGAATTTTATCTTTCATATTTTTTATAAAATTAATATTGTATTTTTGTAAAATTATTAACGTTTTTTTAAAACGTCAAAGGTTAGAAAAATAATAATTATAAATTAACAAAAATTCTTATTTTTAAACAAACTAATTATGATTAACAAAAAAATTGCCATAGGATGCGACCATGCAGGATTTGAATTAAAAGCAGAACTTAAAAAATACCTTAATAAAAAAAAATATTCTTTTGAAGATTTTGGTACTAACACAGGAAATTCTGTTGACTACCCCGATCACATTCATCCAGTTGCTCAATTAGTTGAAGAAGGAAAAGTTGAATTTGGTATTATTATTTGTGGCTCAGGAAATGGTGCTTCAATGACTGCAAACAAACATCAAGGCATAAGAGCTGCTCTTTGCTGGAATAAAGAACTTGCGACACTGGCAAAACTACATAACAATGCAAATATAATCTCTCTTCCCGCAAGATTTATTACGTTTGAAACTGCAAAAAAAATTATTGACGCTTATTTAAATACAGATTTTGAAGGTGAAAGACACCAACGAAGAATTGATAAAATACCTTTGAGTTGACAAAAAATTTTTAATTATCGTGATTTTGAGGCAAAAGAATTTAAAACAATGAAAAATTTAAAACCATTTTTAAAAGAAGCTGAAAACAAAGCTTTTGATATAGGACATAGAAAAAGAATCAATCACAATATTTCAAAATACAATGCAAAAGTACCTCTCGGGAAAGAACAATTTGAAGATTATGAAACAGCACGTGATCAAGCTGCATTTATAAAAAAGAAAACAATTGAAGATCTTGAAAAACATTTGTTACAATTTGAATTAAATTTTACTAAAAAAGGAGGGAAAATTCTTTGGGCAGAAGATAACAATGATGCTGTGAATCATATTCTTAAAATTTTGAAAGACAATAAATGCAAATCTGTTGTTAAATCAAAATCAATGATAAGCGAAGAATTAAATCTGAATGAATCTTTAGAAAAGAATAATATAGAACCAATAGAAACCGACCTTGGAGAATTCATAGTTCAGCTTAATGAAGAACCACCTTATCATATTGTTACTCCTGCAATGCACATGTCGAAAGAAGATATTGCCGACCTATTTAATAAAAAACTGAAAACACCACTTGACTTTACTCCTGAGAAACTAACAATGGAAGCAAGAAAAGTTCTCCGAGATAAATTTATTAATGCTGATGCTGGAATTACAGGAGCAAATTTTTTAATAGCTGATTCAGGTGCTATTTCGGTTACCGAAAATGAAGGAAATGTAAAGATGGGAACTGCACTTCCAAAAATACATATTGTAATTGCAGGTATTGAAAGGATTATCCCATCCATAAAAGACCTTGCTTTATTTTATCCTTTGCTTTCAACAACAGGCACAGGACAAACCATTACCGTTTATAACAATCTTTTTTTCGGACCTAAAAAAAAGAATGAAATGGATGGTCCAGAAGAAATGTATGTAATTCTTATTGATAATGGCAGAACAAATTTATTAGCTCAAGAAAAACAAAAAGAAGCACTTGCTTGCATAAGATGTGGTGCTTGCCTTAATGCTTGTCCTGTTTATAAAAATATTGGCGGACACACTTATAAAACTCCCTACAACGGACCCATCGGTTCTCTTATAACTCCATTTCTAAAAGGTTTTGAAGACTTTGCACATCTAAGTTATGCAACATCTCTTTGCGGTGCATGTACTGATGTTTGCCCCGTAAAAATACCTATTCATAAACTACTTTTAGAAAATAAATTTCATTATATTGAAAATTACGATACCTTAAAAACAGAAAAAAAATTGTTTAAACTGGTAACAAAAGTCCTGCTAAGTAAAAAATTAATGAACTTTGGAAACTATAGAATAAAAAATCTTTTTATAAAAATTGCCCTAAAAAATTCTTGGAACAAACGAAAAGTACCTTTAAAAATTGCTCCCAAATCTTTTAATAAAATGTGGAACGAAAGGGAAAAAACGAGGAGTGGGAAGTAGATAGTCTTCAGTCTTCAGTCGGCAGTCTTCAGTCGGCAGTCTTCAGTCTTCAGTTGAATAACGTTGATTTATTAGTTATTTTTTTCTCTGCGTTTCTGCGACTCTGCGTTTAAACAAATAAACAAAAAGAAGTACTTAAAGTGCCTAGAGTGCCTAAAGTACTTAGAGTTAGTGTATCGGATAAACAGATAAACAATTCTCCTTTGCGTTCTTTGCGTCTTTGCGTGAAAATATCACCAAACAAACAATTCTCCTCTGCGTTTAAACAAATCAGCAAATAAACAAATAAACAATTCTTCCTAGCGTTCTTTGCGTCTTTGCGTGAAAATATAAACAAAAAGAAGTACTTAAAGTGCCTAGAGTGCCTAAAGTACTTAGAGTTAGTGTATCGGATAAACAGATAAACAATTCTCCTTTGCGTTCTTTGCGTCTTTGCGTGAAAATATCACCAAACAAACAATTCTCCTCTGCGTTTAAACAAATCAGCAAATAAACAGATAAACAATTCTTCCTAGCGTTCTTTGCGTCTTTGCGTGAAAATATAAACAAAAAGAAGTGCCTAGAGTGCCTAAAGTACTTAAAGTTATGTGTTACGAATAAACAAATAAGCAAATCGCAAAAACTTGTTCGTATGGATAAACAACTTAATGACAATTAAATGACAGCGAAGCAAAATGACCACTAAATGGCTATTGAAACAAATAAACAATTCTTCTTAGCGTTCTTTGCTTGCCCCATAAGGAAGAATGACTGTATCGGGGCGTCTTTGCGTGAAAATATATATAAACGAATAAACAAATCCTACCGTTCTAATAAATAATTTTTCACATAATCATCAATTCCATCAACAAGAGGAGTAAAGGGTTTTGAATACCCAATGCTCCTAAGTTTTTCCATTTTAGCTTCTGTAAAATATTGATATTTATCTCTTATATCTTCAGGGGTGTCAACATAAGTTATATTTTCTTCCTTGCCCAGTGCTTTAAATATCCCGTAAGCCAAGGTATTAAATGCTTCTGCTTTTGCTGTACCGAGATTATAAATACCGTTATTCTCAGATTTTCTGTTGTGCATCAAAAAACACAAAACATCACAAAGGTCTTTTACATACACAAAATCCCGTTTTTGTTCTCCGTCTTTAAATTCCGGCTTATGTGAACGAAAAAGTTTCATCTCCCCTGTTTCTTGTATTTGATTAAAAGCATGAAAAATTACCGATGCCATTCGTCCTTTGTGAAATTCATTAGGTCCATACACATTAAAAAACTTCAATCCTATCCAATAATAGGGTTTTTTGTCTTGAGTCAAAACCCATTTGTCAAATTCATTTTTGGATTCTCCATAAGGATTAAGTGGTTTCAAATCTTTGATAATATCATGCTCATCATTGTAACCTAAACTCCCATCACCATAAGTTGCAGCCGAAGAAGCATAGATTAATGGAATACCATAATCAACACATTTTTTCCAAATTGTTTTTGAGTAATTAAGATTTAATTTGTCAAAAACATTTTTATCAAACTCCGTTGTATCAGTGCGAGCACCAATATGAAAAATGAACTGCACCAATTTATTGTTGTTATCAAGCCAATTAAAAAATTTATCTCTATTAATTTTATGACTTAAGTCTGCTCCTTTAAGATTCTTATTTTTTTCTTCATTAGAAAAATCATCAACTGCAACAATATCCTTAAAACCTTCTTTGTTTAATTTTTCAACAAAACAACTTCCGATAAAACCTGTCGCTCCTGTAACTATTATCATAATTCATTTTTTTTAATAAGAATGAATAAAAAAATCACCTTTTAAATAAAGTACAAAGCTATTTCATTTTACTACATTGCCAATGAATTTAGTTGAAAATCTCTAAAATTAGATGTATTAGTAAAAGTGAAATTTATAAGCTAATTTCATCTCTGTAAAAAAAATAATAATTACAAAATTAATAGGGTTTATATTATGTTTTTGTAATAAATTTGCAAATCTTAACAATCAAACAATAAACAAAATGCTATTAACATTAAAAATTGAAAATTTTCGTTCTGTAAAATCACCATTGTTAATTGATTTTACTACTGAAAAACGATTAAATGAAGATAACTTACTGTATAATTCATTTAATCAAAATGGAAATGAATTATTAAAAAGTTTAGTCTTTTATGGAAGAAATGCCTCTGGGAAAAGCAATATTTTGATGGCTTTAGATGCAATATCTTATCTAATTGAAAACTCTGATACGTTTAAACACGGAAAAAACATCCCACCTTATGAACCTTTCCTATTTGACATTGAATCCAAAAACAATACTGTAAAGTTTGAAATAGACTTTATTAGTGTGAAAAATAAAATCAGGTATAAATATTCAATGTCTTTCAATTCTTCTGAAATCATTAATGAAGCATTATATTTTTACCCTGAAAAAGTAAAAGCAAAATTGTATGAAAGAAATAAAGAAAAAATAACTTACGGAGATTATTATCGTGGCACAAAAAAGAAAATAGAAGATGATTTATTACCAAATCAGTTGTTTTTATCAAAATCAGCAACAAGTAAAATAAAATACCTTGATGATGTTTATTTATACTTTACAAGATATATTTATGTTTCAATATTACATGATATAGAATATGACAAATCAATTATCAGAGCTTTCTCAGAACTCATTTTAAAAGATGAAAATCTGAAACAAAATTTATTAGAATTATTACAAGCAGCCGACACAAATATTCTTGATTTCAGTATAACAGAAAATGAGAAAAAAATGAAATTTTCCGACAATGTTCCAGAGGAAGCACAAAAAGAATTTCTTGATAATTATAAATATGAAGTATTAACAATTCATAGTCTTTTTAAAAATGACAAAGAAATTGGAAAATCAACTTTGGAATTGGAAAAAGAATCACTTGGAACAAAAAAATTATTTGCAATAGGAAGTATAATTATTGACACTTTAGATGATGGCGGTGTGATTGTAATTGATGAATTAGATAAAGGATTGCATCCATTATTAACAAAAGTTATTATCAATTTATTTAACAGCAAAAAAAATAATCCTAACAATGCTCAGTTAATATTTGCAACTCACGATAGCACATTGTTAGATACAAAAATTTTAAGACGCGACCAAATTTGTTTTGTTGACAAAGATTATCAAGGAGGTACTACAATTTATAAGCTAAGTGATATTAAAGGAATTAGAAAAGATATTCCAATTGACAAATGGTATTTAAGTGGTCGTTTTAAAGCAATACCTGTTATAAGTGAAGTCCAACTCAAATTCTAACACTATGATAAATTTCTCAAAAAGATTATTAATTCTTTGTGAAGATGAAAAATCATCAAAAATATATTTTGAATCTTTCTTTCACATATAATTCTTTTAACATAACTTTGCACATTGAATAAAA
>JAYEOP010000596.1 GCA_034723125.1 Bacteroidota bacterium
GAGTCTGACAATCCTCCAAGTGAATCTTTGTCCTGATCATTGACTCCATTGTTAAACACAAAATCTCTTCCGATACAAGCAATGATAACAGGAGAATTAGTAAATTGAGGTGAGTTATCACATGGGTTTAAACAACGATTCATCATTGCATCTATATAGAAATTTTTATTTGCTGCACCAGTAGTAATAGCATAGTTTCTAAAATATAGAGAATACGATAAAACTAATTCACAACAACTCCCTGCACTACTTAATATTACAAGTTTTTGATAAGTAATTTCTTCTATTCCATAAGGGAAAGAACAAGTAGCATTTGAACATTTTGTACATAATGTATCACATACAGGAGTAATATCAGCAACTGCTGGTGTTGATATTGAAACAGTTGTAATATTTTGATTTGTTGAATTACATGTTATTGGAATACTTACAGTTCCAATCTGAATCGCATTGCAATCTCTGTAAAGAACAAGCTTTATCAAAAAACTATCTACCCCAACGCATGTCCATGTTAATTCTCCACCCATAATACTATTTGATGATACAGGTTTTGTGATAAAAAACATTCCGATAAAAAGTGTGATGAGTAATAATTTTTTCTTTTTCATAATTTTGTATATATTTAATTTATTCAAAAACAACTTTCTCTACAATCTCACTTCCATCCATCAATCCAATTTTTAAAAAATAAATCCCTTTCACTTGTTTCTTTAATTCGTAATCTTTTGCGTTTAAATCCTGAGTTTCTAAAATTAACTTTCCTAAGGAATTATATAAATTAATGGATTTAATTTTTCTTTCTGATTTAATGTAAACTTTTCCATTCGAAGGGTTTGGGTAAATCAGTAATGTAGAATTTTCAACCTCTGTAATTCCATTTACTTTGGCATTTATGAAAGCTAATTTTGTAAGTGAATCAGCACAGCCGAGGTCAGAAATAACTTTTAGCATCACATCATAATTTCCAACATTTTGATAGGTGTAAATCGGATTCTGAACTATTGAAGAATTTCCATCTCCAAAGTTCCAAAAGTATTGAGAAATAGCATTAAAAGCAATTGTTGATGAATCGTAAAAATTAACAACAAAGGGAACTTCCCCTGAAATTATGTTTGCTCCGAAACTCGCAATTGGAATGTCTCCGATTTGAACAAAAATAGAATCGTACTTTGTACTACAAACGGGGTCTTGAGTTTCTGCTTTTATCCAAAAGCCTTGCTTTGATAAATCATTATTTCCATGTTTATATTCAACAGAATTTAAATGCTGACTACCAACAAAATAACCATCTGCTTGCTTACCTTTTGTCCAGAACATGTTTTGAGCATTTTCGAATTGTGCATTTAATTCATAGTAGTTATTTTTACAAACTAAAGGATTTAATTTATCGATTGTAATTGTCGGTTCAACTACCGAAAGAGTTATTGTGTCAGAATTGTAGCATCCGTTGTTGTCGGTAAAATGATAAACAATTGGGAAATTTCCTAAAGAAGTATTAGCATCGAAGAAACCGTTTTTGTTAACGGGACCAGTCCAGTAAC
>JAYEOP010000597.1 GCA_034723125.1 Bacteroidota bacterium
CCAACGAGACCACCTACATAATTACCAGCACTCACACTTCCTGTGCTGTAGCTATTGGTTATTGTTGAAAAATTACGATTATATCCAACGAGACTACCTACATAATAATCACCACCGGTAATATCTACATTCGTTAATCCTATACTATCTATTACTGCTCCACTTACACATCCAAATAAACCAATATAATTTGTAGTTGAACGATTAATATATAATGAATCAATTGTGTGACCTTGACCGTCATATTCGCCTGTGAAGCTTGTAGAATTATTTCCAATTGGTGAGAAACCGCTACCGCTATTCCAACCACTTGTCGCTCCTGCATTTATGTCTGCTGTTTGTATGAATAACATATCCCAATCACTAACATTACCTGATAGTTCTTCCAGATCATCTAAATCGTTGATTTGATACGGATTTCCTACTAATCCGTCTCCCCCACTGTAAGTTCCCGCAAAAATCATAGTTGCAGATATTAAGAGAGTTGCAATTAGTATTATTACTTTTTTCATAATTTTCTCCTTCTTTATTACATTATTCCATGATAATAACCACTGAAAATACAACTACTAATAATAAAAATCAAACAAAAAGTGAATAAATTCTGTTTACCCCCTAGACATATTCCCTACTTGAAATTATCTGATATCAGGATATTAGGAGAAAGAGGAAAAGTGATAATATTTAAGAAAATAAATAAATATTTAAATAAAAAATAAGGAATATATTTTGTAATATCTTTTCCAGAATAAATAAACTATTTTGGAAAGGAGGAAATTATGAAATATCAACAACTAATGAAAGAATTTTACAAAAAACAGCAATTTAATTATAGAAAAAAATTAGTATTGCATGCTATTAAATATAATAATAAATCAAAAACAGCTGCTGAATTTAATTGCGATATTAAAACTGTTAGAAAATTATTAAATAGATTTAATGAGGATGGTAATAAAGGATTAAAAAATAAATCAAAAAGGCCACACCATTCACCAAATAAAATAAGTAGAAAGTTGGAGCAATATATTATTGATTGCAGAAAACAAAATCCAGCATTTGGTCCTATAAGATTAAAAGATTATTATCATATTTCTTGTCATATAAGCACAATAGGAAAGGTATTACAACGAAATAATCTAACTATACGACATAAAAAACGAAGTAAAAAGAGA
Source organism: Bacteroidota bacterium (assembly GCA_034723125.1). Taxonomy (NCBI): domain Bacteria; kingdom Pseudomonadati; phylum Bacteroidota; species Bacteroidota bacterium. The sequence continues at coordinate 1,173 of JAYEOP010000597.1, forward strand.
ATAGATATGAGAGAAGCAAAGAAGTTATATAAACCTTTTGAAAACATACAGATAGATATAAAATATTTAACAGATATAGCTAAATATTATCCATATATGTTAGGTTTAAGATTGCCAACATTTCAATATACAGCAAGAGATGTTAGAACCGGTGCTCTGTTTGTAGCATATGCAGATAGTGTAAGTATGACTTATGCATCTATATTTGCAAAATATTTATTGAAGCATTTAAAAAAGCATAATGTTGACATATCAAAAGTAACAATCCAAACAGATAATGGTAGTGAATTTGGCGGGACAATGATAAATCATGATCATGGTTTTGTTTACAATATAGAACAATTAGGAGCAAATCACAGATATATACC
>JAYEOP010000598.1 GCA_034723125.1 Bacteroidota bacterium
TCTCTTTTTTTAACTTTTTAGAGAAAACACATTCCTTATTTCTTCAACACTTTTCTTGTTGAAGGATGAAATCTCCATTGAATTCCATTAGGTGCAAAATCTACTTCGTTCCACTTTGAGTTACCTTTTGTCTTTAATTCAGGTAATGCTTTTTGTATGGTTCTAATAAATTCTGTATATTTTTCAGCATCTTCGCGTGATTCAAATGCACGATTAACTGCCAATATTGAACGTACTGCATAAGTTTCTACATTGTAGTGTAACCAAGGATATACATCTGCAGGAATTGTTGCTTTCACATGAAACTTTGACAATCGTTTATCCAAAATAGGAACTAATCGTATTGATTTATAATAATCAGAAGGTAGATTTTTAAGCTTGTCAACAGGAGAATATCCAACAAAGAAAAATGCATCAATATCGCCTTTTAATAATGCATCAAAAGCATCATCAAATGAAATTTCAATATCTTCCCAGTCAATTGCAGTTACACTTTTTATCAATCCTGCTGTTACACTTGTTCCTTGTTGTGAAGGAATTCCGATGCCAACTTTTTTACCAGCAAGGTCTCTTATTGAATTTATTTTACTCTCTGTTTTTGTAATTAAATGAATTTCTTCACTTGCAAGTGGTAATAACATTCTCACATCATCGGTATTATGTTCTCTTGCTTTATAATCATGCATTCTTGCAGATAATAAAACATCATACTGCAAAAATACGATGTCGGCATCTTTATTATTTATCAAAATGTTATAATTATCAATACTTCCTTTTGATGTTTGAATTTTAATATTTGCTTTTGCAATTTCTTTCATTTCTTTTGCAAAATTATTATAAGAACCTGACTCAATACCTGATATCAATATCAAAGGTTCTTTGTTAGTTTTTTTAGAATAAGGATCTTTTTGTGAAAAAGAAATTGTTGAAAATCCAATAACAATTGCAAATGTTAAAATTATTGATAAAATTTTATTTTTCATTTTTATTTATTTTTAATGCATTTAAAAACATATTCATATACCTATTACCAAATTCAAAACTAATACAAATTCATCAAATAAAAAATTATTTTTCTGTTAAATCAATTTCTTTTTCAATTTTTCAATTTTTTGACAGTAAGTTATGAGTCAACTCTAAAAAGTTTTAAAAATAATTTTCAGCTCCTTTCTACCCCAAACCCTAAAAGGAGAAATAGCTGAAAATCAGGACTCCCTTTAGGGAATGGGGCAATTCCTGATTTTCAAAACCTGCACTCATTCCTTTTTAGAGTGGACTCAGTTATTATTTTATTCCTTTCAACCTAAAACCGCCATAAACAATCATAGCTTTGATTTTTGGGATTTTTCGTCTATGCAATGTTCGTTCATCCACATCAACATAACATCCCACATATTCGTATGCTTTTGATTTTGCATTCCTGCTTCCATGCCCAATCCTAAAATTTGAAATCAACTCATCAGCAAACTCCATGTAGCTATAGGAAGGAATTGAAATTTTTTCTTTGGATACTTCTCCTCTCGAATGCCTTTCTCCGTAATATAGTTTTAAATCAGTGCTTTTATCTTTTCTATCATAGTAAAATTTCTTCCCTTTTTTATAATCAATAGCATCTATACATGCAATATTAAAGGTAATTAATTTGCCTTTAAAATCGAATAAGTTTCCAATCCCAGGAAAATCTTTAGAAATTCTTTGCCAATTATTACGGTTATCTTCTATTCTTTTTTTTGATTTTATCAAAACATAATTGAATGCAATATTCTCTAATTCAAACGAGTACTTATACATCTCTCTTTTCTTTCGCGTTCTGAATTTATTAAGAGTAAAAAATATTGTTGCATTTAACAATTCATGATCAATATTAGCAACATCCATAGTCTCTTCAGAAATACCTGATGCAAAAAAACTTTCAGAATTATATTCTTTTAAATACTTATTTTCAGCTTTATAAGTTGTATCTATTTTTGAAATAAAATGCTTTGACTGGGCAAAAGATATTATTGTTGCCAATACTAAAATTAATACAATACTAATTACTTTAATTATTTTCATTTTATTTTAAAATATTTTTTAATTCATCAAGTGAAATATCTTTATTGTCAATAATATTTAGCCTTAACGCTTTAATATCACTTTTTTGATTCATCATCCTTTTAAAATCACTTTCTTTTAAATATGCAATTTTACCATTTTTCAAAAAAACAACTAACACATTGTTTGATTTTTTATCAAATTTTATTTTATTTCTGTTTTCAAAAGAATTTACACTTGCCTTTGTAGTATTTATCACAAATAACTTTTCGGCTTGTAATGAGTTATTGTTTTCATCATATAATTTCACATAATATTCAAAAGTCTTTTCAGTTTTCAATGGATTACCAAACTTCCATAAACCTAATTTATCAATCTTTATTTCAACAATATTTTCACTTTTATTACTTTCAATTTTGTTTGTAGTCAAATAATCTCTGTAACTGTTCATTTTAGTCTGATAAACATTCATCACAGCCCTATAACTACTATCAACATAGTTCCAATGCTCAATCCGTTTGTTTAACAATTGCTTATAATTTTCATAAAATTTTTTATTATGCTTTTGAATTGATTCATGTCTTTCATTTACAAATTCAGCAAAAACAGGAATTATAATTGTATCATTTTTATACAAAAATTTCAATTTGTAATTATCTTCTGAAGGATTTGTTTCAAGGATAATATCTTCAATTTTATATTTCTCATATTTTATTGTATTTCTTACAATAGATTTAAAATATCTAAAATCTTTATTAGCATTTTTTCCATCATAATTCCATTTAATTCGGCTCAAATATTTCATTTCAGGGTAGCTTTTTACATAATCGTAAAAATGCCTGTTTGAGAAATTACCAAAAGAACCATCAACTTTAAAAATAAAATTTCTACTTGTAAATGGTGTTAGAAAATCGAAAAATATATCCTCTTTCACAATCTCCGGTGGTAAATAAATTGGCTTTTCCAAAGTAATTTGCTCATTATTAAATTGTTTGTTTTCACTTATTGAATTTTTTATTATTCCAGACTTTTTATCAATTTCCCATTCAAAGTTTTCCTTGTTCAAATGATAAATATTTTTTGTTTTTCCCAATTCACTTTTAAAGCCTATAATTATTTTTTTTCCTAATTTCAATTTAGCATCTGAGCTTTCATCTTGAATTTTAAAATCATATACTTTTGCTGAAAATTTTTTATTTTTATAATTATTATCTAAACAAATAAAATCAAAAGGAGAAACATACTCGCTAAGCAATAAAATGATGTTATCATTTTTAATATGAGAAAAAGAATTCTTAGGAATAAATATTTTTGTTCCGTTTTTTGAAACTATGTTTGTATCCTTCTTAGTGTTTATTGTAAACTTTTGACTTTTGACTTTTAAATTTTCATGTTTATTTGAAAAAGATGTGTTAGTTAATTCCTCTTTATCATTCACAAAAGTACAGTTTGGCATTTTTTTCTTTAAATCTGAAATTGTAATTTCTTGTATTGGATTATCTTTTATAATAATTTTTTTAATCTTAGTTTTTGTAACTGCAAATGGCAAAGACGTAAGGTTATTAGCCATAAGATTCAACACAGATATCTGCTTAAGTTCCTCAATATTCGTTGGTAAAAAGCCAAGATTACAATAACTCAAATCCAATGTGTCCAAACTCTCAATTTTGTAAATACTTCTAATAAGTTCTTCGGTATTTATTAGTGGAGTAAAATTGATACTCAATGATTTAAGATTAAACAATCTATAAATATCACTTGAAATAAATTCTAATTTACTAGCTGTTATAATAATTTTTTCAAGATTTTTTATTCTACCTAAACCCTGTGGTAATTTTGAAATATTATTGTCTGCTATTTCTAAAGTTTTTAATTTATAAAGTGAAGAAAATTTAGTAAACAAAGTTCCGTAATCAATGTTTCTACAGTTTTTAAGCACCAGCGTTTCAAGGCTGTCAAGTCGATTCAACCTTCTTGTACAATCATTAAAATCGGAATAACTAAGGTCAAGAAATTTTATAGTTTGCAAGAGAGTCAATTCATCAGGAATTTTTTTCATTCCTCTTATTTTTACAATCTTCAAGGATTTAATTGAAGATAATATCTCAAAAACATTTTTATAATTCAAATTTGTATTAAAAGAAAGATCAATCGTTTTTAAACTTTCCAAATATATTAATTCATCCGGAAGAAAAATGAGATTATTGTTTGCCACAAGCAATTTCTCCAAATGACGTAGCTCCCTAATTTCTTTAGGCAAATGATTAAGTTTGTTTGAACTGATGTTCAATATCTTTAATGATTTTAACAATTCAATTTGATAAGGAATATATAAGAGCTGACACGAACTTATATCAAGCTTTTCAAGACTTTTGACCTTTGATAAAATTCTAAATAACTCTATGGATAAAATTCCTGTATTATAACTGACATTCAGATATTTTAACTTTTTTAAACTTGAAAGACTGTCGGGTAGCTTAATAAAATTATTATGAGAAATATTTAAAACTTCAAGATTTTTAAATTTTTCAATACCTATTGGCAGTAATCTTAGGTTTTTATAACTAAGGTCTAATTTATAAACGCTATCAGGTAATTTTAAGGCATCTTCAAAATTATAAAAAGTATTTGACTTTTGTGCAGAAAGAATATTACTGCAAAACAAAAATATCAGACTAATTAAAAGAAGTCTTTTCATAAAATACTTTATTATCTTCTACAAACGAACTGTTTAATTTTTTATTCTACGATTGTGGCATATTTCAATTTCTGCCATACATCAAAAACTATACGAAAGTAATTAGTTCAATAATTTCAAAGAAAATAAGTATTCCACAATTTCAATTTTAGAACATTTAAATAAAAAAAACTGCTATCAAATAACAAAACTGAATAATAAAAATTATGTGCAATATGTAAGTGTTTCTTAGAAAGTCTGGTAGCTTGAATATTGTTTTTGTTTTTGTCTTCGTCTTCGCCTTTCGTCTTCGCCTTAACCTTCGCCTTAACCTTTCCCTTCGCCTTAGCCTTAACCTTAGCCTTCGCTCGCCTTCGGCAAACGTTAGCGGAGAGTGAGGGATTCGAACCCCCGTTCCAAATTACTTTAGAAAATGGTTTTCGAGACCACCGCATTCAACCACTCTGCCAACTCTCCTAAAAATAAATCATAATCAAGGGCTTAAGTTAAGGACTTATTATGAAATAAGCTAATCTTAAAACTTATACATATTATCGTCTATAATTTTATCAGCAATTCGTTTTCTGGCTTCCTTAACATTTACAGGAGCAAGCTTTGTAAAAATCTCTAATGCTTTGGTAAGCTTTTCATTATCTTCATTACCTTCCATAGAGTTGATAGCATCAGCACCTGCTTTTCTAATTATTGAGGCAGAGTCATAAACAAATACATCTAAAATATCTTTGTAAATAGAAATCTCTTTTTCACCTTTCATCTTTTCAAGTTTTTCAACTCTCAGCATAGTTGATTCTGATGCATAAAGTGGAATCATCATATCAGATAGATTTTGCATTATCTGCTGTTCAGAAGATAATTTTCGTTTGAAAAACTTATACGAAGCTGTAATAAGCATCAATGTTGCCTTTTTAAAGTTTTTAATAAAGAAAAGTTTTTCTTCAAAATAACCTTCAGTTGCTTTTTCTTCAGAAACATTGTCAATATTTTGAATTATTTCATCTGCTTTTTCTAGTAAATCGAATTTTCCTTTTTGAGAATCCTTGATAGCAGTATCAATAATAATCATACGATTTATTTCGTTTGTACCTTCAAAAATCCTATTGATACGAGAATCCCTATAAGCTTTTTCGACATGCATCTCTGAAGAGAATCCCATTCCACCGCATATCTGCATAGATTCATCAACAACATAATCAAGAGCTTCAGAACCTAAAACTTTTGTAAGTGCACATTCTACTGCAAATTGTGCCGATGCTTCTACTATTGCTATTCCTTTTTCCTCTCCCTTAGCAACAATTTCATCAATTTTATTTTCAATATCTTTACTTGCCCTATAAACAGCAGATTCAGTTGTAAATACTTTAATAACCTGTTCGGCTAATTTATATTTTATAGCTCCAAAATTAGAAATTAACTGCCCGAATTGTTTCCTTTCATTAGAATAAATAACGGCATGCTCAATGTTGCTTTTCATAAAGCCCACTACATTTACACCCAATTTTAATCTTCCAATATGTAAAATGTTTAGGGCAATTCTAAAACCACTACCTCTTTTTCCAAGAAGGTTTTCAACAGGAACTTTTACATCATTAAAAAATATTTGACGAGTAGAAGATCCTTTGATCCCCATTTTCTTTTCTTCAGGATTCATTGTTATTCCTTCCAAATCACTGTCAACTATAAATGCACTAAGTATTCTGTCATTATCAATTTTGGCAAAAACCGTAAGTACATCAGCAAATCCTCCGTTGGTAATCCACATCTTTTGCCCATTCAAAATATAATATTTTCCATCCTCAGACAACACAGCTTTTGTACGTCCTGAATTAGCATCTGAGCCTGCTCCCGGCTCTGTAAGGCAATATGCAGCAAGCTTTTCTCCTGTTGCTAATGGTGGTACGTATTTTTGTCTTTGTTCTTCATTTCCATAGTATAAAATCGGCAAAGTTCCAATTCCTGTGTGTGCCATAAAAGCAACAGAAAATGAAAATCCAGAGCCTATTGCTTCATTGGTAAGCATTGATGTTACAAATGATTGATCAAATCCTTCATATTCTTCAGGAACTGAGATACCTAACAATCCTAACTCACCTGATTTTTTAAGAAGACTTTTCATTAAGCCCTCCTCCTGAGCATCTATTTTATCAAAATTGGGATAAATTTCTGCTTCCAAAAAATCTTTAACAGTTTGAACAATCATCTTTTGTTCTTCATTTGCATCTTCAGGAATAAAAATATCATTAGCTTGAGCATCTTTAACCAAAAATTCTCCACCTGTTGTAATTTTTGTTTCTTCCATTTTGTTTTCAATTATATTAAAGTAAAT